>JAIXPV010000755.1 GCA_027486105.1 Runella sp.
ATAACCGCTGGAGAGCATGGCTTTAAATACGTGTGCTTTGGGCAAAAAGTAGGGGAGGTATTGGGAAATTAACGGCAGGTTTTAGGCATAGAAATCCTAGAAACGGACTGCTAAACAAAGGTATAGATAGTTTGCGTTAATTTCCCAACCGTTTAATCGAAAACAAGGACTGCCATTGTTTAAGTAAATGGGCAACATTAATTTATACTTCAGGCAGATTTGTAAGGTGCTAAGTTAAAGATAATCAACTTTTTAAGCTCTTTGCGCCACTGCGACTTTGCGTGAATAAATTTGCTTAATTACTTACCTTTAAAGTTTTTTAAATCTGGAGATTACGCCAATAAAGGAGGATTTCATTCCACAATCTTGTTGATTTTGGAAACAGCGTGCAGTTGAAATATCTTAGGAAAGTAGATAAAGCCCGAATTGCCTTTAAAACAGTAAATAAAACAAGGCATTTCTCATGGCAAAGCATCTTCTGATTTTTTCACTGGCAGGTATCCTTACCCTCACAAACCTTTTTCTGATTTCCTCCCAAAAGGCAGTTAGGCTGTTTGATGGTAAAAGTTTTAAGGGCTGGGAAGGCGATACCATCACGACTTGGCGCATTGAAAACGGGGCGCTTGTGGGTGGCTCGCTCTCGACCAAAGTGCCTCACAATGATTTTCTTTGTACCCAGCGCAGCTATTCAAATTTTATCTTGAAACTCAAATTCAAATTGTCGGGCACGGAAGGTTTTATCAATTCTGGAGTACAGTTTCGTAGCAAACGATTGGCCAATCCAGCCTACGAAATGATTGGTTATCAGGCTGATTTGGGAGATAATTACTGGGCAAGTTTGTACGATGAATCAAGAAGAAATAAAACCTTGATTGGCCCAGACGCGGCGCTTGTCAAAAAAATATTGAAGCCCAGTGCTTGGAATGACTTTGAAATTAGGGCCCAAAATCGCCGAATTCGTATCCTTTTGAATGGTCAGCAGACCGTAGATTATACCGAACCCGACGAGACTATTGCTCAAACGGGCCTGATTGGGTTGCAAATTCACGGCGGCGGAAAAGCCGAAGTGGCCTTTAAGGATATTATCATCCAAGAACTTCCCTAACATCTATTATGAACAAACGAACTTTCCTCAAAACCTCCTCTGTATTACTTACTGGGACCATGTTGAATCACATAATTTCGTGCAAAAAAGCCGAAGCCCGTACCAATTGGGCGGGAAACCTGACTTACAGTACCGACAATTTGCACTCACCCCAAACGGTAACAGAACTGCAAGAAGCCATCAAAAACTGTAAAAAAGTACGGGCTTTAGGTACCAAACACTGTTTTAATAAAATTGCGGATAGTACCGAAAATCAAATTTCTACGGCAGCATTCAACAAAATTATTTCGTTGAACAAAGAGAAAAATACCGTAACGGTGGAGGCGGGTATCAAGTACGGCGAATTGTGTAAATACCTAGATGACAATGGCTACGCCTTGCCCAATCTGGCGTCGTTGCCGCATATTTCGGTGGCAGGGGCGTGTGCTACTTCTACGCATGGTTCGGGAATCAAAAACGGCAGTTTAGCCACGGCGGTTTCGGCCATGGAGCTAGTGAATGGCAAAGGGGAAGTAATAAATTTATCCCGCGAAAAAGACAGTGATGAATTTTTGACCGCGGTGGTTGGCTTAGGTGCGATTGGCATCGTGACCAAAATAACACTCGACCTTCAACCGACCTTCAAAATGAAACAGGTGGTTTACCAAAATTTACCCATGGCGGAGTTGGAGAAAAACTTTGAGGCGATTATGTCGGGTGGGTATAGTGTGAGTTTGTTTACGGATTGGACCCAAAAAAACATCAGCGAAGTGTGGATAAAAAGCAAAGCCGAAGAAATGAAAGACATAGCTCCTGTGTATTTTGGCGCCACTCTGGCCACCAAAAACCTCCACCCCATTGAAGCCCTTGACCCCATCAATTGCACCGACCAAATGGGCGCAGAAGGCCCGTGGTACGAGCGGATGCCCCACTTCAAAATGGGCTTTACTCCCAGCAGTGGCAAAGAATTGCAGTCTGAGTATTTTGTGGCTTTTGAGCACGCCTACGCAGGCTTTATGGCCATTGAAAAACTCAACGAAAAAGTATCGCCTCATCTGATGATTACGGAAGTAAGAGCGATTGCTGCCGATGATTTATTCATGAGTCCGTTTTATCAAAAGACCTGCGTGGCGTTTCATTTTACGTGGAAACAGGAAATTCCAGAAGTAATGCAGCTGCTGCCGCTCATTGAAGAAGCGCTTGCACCGTTCAATCCACGGCCACATTGGGGAAAACTATTTACATTAAAGCCTTCAGTGTTGCAATCAAGAATCGAAAAATTATCTGAGTTCAAAGCCCTCATGGCCAAGCATGACCCCGATGGAAAATTCAGGAATGAGTTTATTGATACCCATCTTTTTGGGGAAGCATAGAGGAGAAAGTCAGACGATAGTCAGACTGGACGGGGGCGTCAGGTTTGGGCAGAACGGAACAAATAAAGACGCCGAGCAAACGACGTCTTTATTTGTTGAAAGATATAGCAAGTTAGAAAAAGCTATACGGCAAAACTTTCGCCACAACCGCAGGTACGGCTGGCGTTGGGATTTACAAACTGAAAACCTTTCCCGTTGAGTCCGTCTGAAAAGTCTAACACGGTACCTGCTAAGTACAGAATGCTTTTTTTATCAACTACGATTTTGACCCCTTTGTCTACAAACTCCATATCGGTAGGTTGTTTTTGAGAATCAAATTCGAGGTTGTACATTAAGCCTGAGCAACCGCCCCCCTGCACACCCACCCGGATGTGGCTATCTTCAGGGCGTCCTTCTTCTCTGCGTAATTGAAAGATTTTATCTTTTGCTTTATCAGTTACCGTGACCATTGTGTCTTATATTTCAGAATAAAAAAATCATTATTTACTACCCTTGAAAACCAATTCATGGGTTTAAAAGTTTCAAGTTAGGAGGGATTCTTACGGCAGTTTTTGAGACTATAAAGGGTTGTTGGAAAAACAAATCGTAACTTTGGGGGTTAAAAAGCGAGAGCATATATTACATACACATGTCAATCAAGTATTATCATCTAAAAGTAAAAGAAGTCATAAAAGAGACCGCGGAAGCCGTTACGATTGCGTTTTGGCACCCGTTGAGTGAAATGATTAAGTACAAGCCGGGGCAGTTTCTGACCATACTGGTGACCGTAGATGGCCAAAAAGTGCGACGTTCGTACTCCATGAGCAGCTCACCGCATACCGATACGGCTCCCGCCGTAACGGTCAAACGTGTACCTGGTGGCTTGGTGTCTAATTGGCTCATTGACCACGTAAAAGTCGACGATTTCATTGAAGTGATTGAACCGATGGGGCATTTTAGGGTCGAGCCAGATGCGCGCAACGCCCGTACAGTGGTGCTGATAGGCGCGGGGAGTGGTATTACACCGTTGATGTCTATTGCTAAGTCGCTGCTGAAAATAGAAGTCGAAAGCCGCGTGATACTTTTGTACGGCAACCGCGACGAATCGTCGATTATTTTTAAAGCTCAACTGGCCGAGTTATCGCAGGAATTTGGTCCTCGTTTTGCGTTAAAATATACCCTCAGTCAACCCCTGAATGGTTGGGAAGGTCATGTAGGGAGGTTGAACCGACCACATATTTTGAAGTTGTTGGAAGAAGTGGAAGACTTTGTCCCCACGGTGGCGGAGTATTATCTTTGTGGCCCCGAGGGGATGATGACCGAAGCAAAAGAAGCGTTGGCGTTGTTGAAAGTGGCCGACGAAAAAGTCCATAAAGAAAGTTTCGGAACGGCCCATACGGTGGGAGAGGTAGTAGAGCAGGACGACGACGGTAGCCTCAAAGCGCAGGAAATCACCGTTTTGTACGAAGGGAGCGAGTATAAGTTTGTGGTAGAGCCTCACCAAACGATTTTGGAAGCGGCACTCGAATTGGACATTGATTTGCCCTATTCGTGTCAGGCGGGAATGTGTACGGCCTGCATGGGCAAATGCACCTCGGGCAAGGTACACTTAGACGAAGACGACGGACTGACCAAGTCGGAGCTAGCCGCGGGGTACATTCTTACCTGCGTAGCACATCCATTGTCGAAAGATGTCGTAGTGGAAATTGAGTAACCCGGCACTTTTTTTGCCGTAATACATGAATTAACTGTTTCAAAGATGGATATTACGTTTCGCACCTACGAACTCAGAGACCGCACTGTTTTGGAAGAAATTTTTTTACAGAACACCCCAAAGTATTTTGCTCCTGAAGAATTGGGGGATTTTTTGGAATACCTCGATATATTCGGTGATGATTATGTGGTGGCAATAGTGGACGGACGAATTGTGGGCGGTGGGGGGTACTGGATTCGCTCTTCTGATCATCAAGGGGGGCTTTCGTGGGCGTTTTTACGTCCTGATTTTCAGGGAACTGGCGTAGGGAAAGAGTTGGCACAGTATCGCATTGAAAAAATTAGGGAGACAGGTTTGGCCAAAACCATCATGGTCGAGACCTCGCAACACTCGTTTGGGTTTTATGAAAAACTAGGCTTCAAACTGCTGAGTAAGCAGCCAGATTATTGGTCAAAAGGCATAGATTTGTATTCGGCGGTGTTGAAACTGTAAACCCATTCTGTGTAAATTCGCTTTTGTAAAATTTCTTATACGAGATGTCAGCTCAAAAACAGCAATACTTTACGCCTGAGCAATACCTCGAAATGGAGCGCAAAGCAGCTTACAAGAGTGAGTATTTTCGCGGTGAAATTTTTGCAATGGCAGGCGCAAAACCTCGCCATAACCGGATAACGGGTAATTTGAACATTCTAATAGGTAGTCATCTTTGGAAAAAACGTTGCCAAGTATTTGGTAGTGACCAACGGCTTCTGACGGCAACAGAAGATGGTTTATATAGCTATCCAGATTTGAGTATTATCTGCGGCCCTCCGCGTTTTACTGACTTAGTGAAAGATACCATTACAAACCCAACAGTAATTGTAGAAGTATTGTCTAAAAGCACTGAAGGCTATGATCGGGGCGAGAAGTTTAGGTTATACCGTCGGTTGCCTACGTTTGTGGAGTATTTGCTGGTAGATTCGCGCACCATGCAGGCGGAGGTACACCGAAAAAATGAAGAGGGAATTTGGTCACTGATGTCAGAAGCAGAAAAGCCAGAGCAGTCAGTTTATCTTCAAACAATTGATTTACAGCTTCTTTTGAGTGATATATACGAAGGTTGGGCTGATTTGCCTGCTGATGAAGACTAACGAAAACTTTATGTATTCCTCTTTGAGGTTTGAAAATCACTAAAAAAACTCACAGGTTTGTGTTTGTATGTTACTCCCAAAACCTGTGAGGTTAATATCGACTAATTATGACGTGCTACGGCTTGCTGAATGATGGCCACCTTTAGCGTCTGACGGTTTTAAACCGTCGGACGCTAAAACGTTTTAGGCGGCGTTGAGAATTACAATCTAGAAACAGCTTGCTGAACGAAGGCTGTCAGGTCGCTACCCGACAACATTCCCTGCGACAACAACGCCAAATTGTAAGCGTGACGAATCAGGGCAGAGGCTTCTGAGGGGTCAGCAGCGTTCAGAACTTTTTGCGTAACGGGGTGGTTTGCGTTGATGGCCAAGTTGAGCATCGTTGGCATATCGCCAAACATTGATTTTTGTCCAGAGGTAGCCGCCATATCGTTCATGCGACGAATAAACTCTGGAATCGTAATCACCACAGGCATTTCGTCAGTAGGCATGGCTTCAACCGTAATTGTGAGCTTAAGCGCGCCGCCGAGGGTTTCCTCAAACAGCTTTTTGGCGCGCTCTTCGTCGTCTTTTGAAAGTACACTTTCGAGCTTGATTTCTTTTTCAATCAGCCTATCAAGCGTATCAGCATCGACGCGCTTAATGCTTGTTTTCTCAATTTTGTACTCAATACCGTTGATAAAGTGCGGGTCAATGACGCTGTCAAAAATCAGTACATCATAGCCGCGTTTTTGGGCAGATTGAATGTAGGTATCTTGCTTTTGGGCGTCGCTAGCGTACAGCCATACTACGGTGCCACCTTTATCGGTTTGATTTTCTTTGACTTTTTCGGTGTATTCTTCAAACGTAAAATGCTTGCCTGCTAGGTTTTTTACGAGACAGAATTCTTTGGCTTTTTCGCCAAATTTGTCATCCGAAATCATACCATATTTTACAAACAGTCCGATATCGTCAAACTTCTTCTCGAAACCTTCACGGTCGTTGCGGAAGATTTCAGAAAGCTTGTCGGCTACCTTACGCGTAATGTAGCCGTTGATTTTTTTTACGTTTGAATCTGACTGCAAATAACTGCGAGATACGTTGAGCGGAATATCCGGTGAATCAATCACGCCGTGGAGCAATTGTAAGAAATCGGGTACAACATCTTTTACCTCATCCGTGATAAACACCTGACGGCTATAGAGTTGGATTTTTTCCTTCTTGATGGAAAAGTCGTTTTTGAGTTTCGGGAAGTACAACACTCCCGTAAGATTGAAGGGATAATCGACGTTGAGGTGAATCCAAAACAATGGATCTTCGCTCAGCGGGTGCAGTTCCTTGTAGAACGCAATATAATCTTCGTCTTTCAGTTCAGAAGGTTGCTTGGTCCAGATGGGGTTGGGGTTGTTGATGATTTTTTCGTCAAATTCAATCTCAACGGGCAGGAATTTGCCGTATTTTTCCAAAATCTCGTTGAGGCGGTATTTCATCAAAAATTCTTCCGAATCTTCGGCAATGTGCAGAATGATGTCGGTGCCTCGGTCTTCTTTTTGGGCGGGTTCGATGCTAAATTCTGTTGAGCCATCGCAAGTCCAGCGTACGGCTTCGGCACCTTCCTGAAACGATTTTGTGATGATTTCAACTTCTCTGGCCACCATGAACGAAGAATAAAATCCAAGTCCGAAGTTTCCGATGATGTTGCCGCGGGTGTCTTCTTTTTCTTTGTATTTTTCCACAAATTCGGCGGCTCCCGAAAACGCAATCTGATTGATGTATTTCTTAATTTCGTCGGCCGTCATCCCGATACCTCGGTCGCTGATGGTAATGGTTTTGGCTTCTGCGTCCAGTTTTACCGTTACTTTCAGTTCGCCCAATTCACCATTGAATTCACCGAAACCTGCCAGTTTTTTAAGTTTTTGGGTGGCGTCTACGGCGTTAGAAACCAACTCTCGCAAAAATATTTCGTGATCAGAATAGAGGAATTTTTTGAT
>JAIXPV010000777.1 GCA_027486105.1 Runella sp.
GAGGCGGCTGGACTTCATAATCAAAAGTATTATAAATGAGTTGGCTCATTGCGGTACAATTTTGAAGAGGTAGTTTCTTTTTTCAGTCCAACAAAGGTATGGGTCATGTTAAATAAATTCTTGGATTAATTAAAATATTGCTTGTACAAAACAAACATTTACTGTAAATTTATATATTAAACACAATAGAAAATTTATGCTACAAATACCTTTATTACAATATTTTAACACCATATCAGTACCCAATCAATGCATTATCTGAGAAAATACTGTATATTTATCCTTGTATTTTCAGAACATACCATGAAGTCAAAAGGACTTGTCAATTTCAAAGGATTATACGGCGACAACCGCTCACCGCTGGTACCCAATTTCATTCACCATGAATTATTGGAGACCCGAAGTAAAATCTACGATTGGGAAATTCACGAACACCTGCATTCCGATTTGTATCAAGTATTTATCATCCAATCAGGAAGCGGAGTGCTGAGGTCTGAAAACAAAGAATTTGCGATAGAAGGCCCCTGCCTGATCACCATTCCCGCCAATACGCTGCACGGGTTTATGTTTCAGCCAGAAATCGTGGGCGAAGTTATTACTTTTTCGGAGTCATTTTTGGAGAGTCTTTTCAAAAACTCCCCCAAAATAGGCCTCGAAATCAGCCGCTTAAAACAGCTATCATTTGCCGATGGCGATTCGGCATTTAACCGAATTTTATTCCTCAAAACGGAGATTATACAGGAATTGCTCGAAGAAAACCCTGAAAAACAGGCGGTTTTGCAGTCCCTTTTTCAACTATTGTTCCTGATGCTTTACCGCCAGATGCTCACCCAAAGCAGCTCCATGGCCACTTCCGACAATCGGACGTTGCAGTATTTTCAGGGTTTTCAGAGGAGCATTAAACAATCGTTGCAAGAGTCAAAATCCATCAATCAATACGCCCAAGAGTTAAACATTACGGCCGTTCACCTCAATCGAATTTGCCAAAATTTGGTTCAAAAATCTGCCCTGCAAGTCATACACGAATACCTCATCAACGAAGCAAAAAAATATTTACTTAACACAACCTACTCAATATCAGAGGTTTCATATTTTTTGAATTTCAAAGACCCCGCCTATTTCACGCGTTTGTTTAAAAAATACACCGGAGTGGCTCCAAGCGAGTTTAGAAAAAATTAACCCAGTTTTATCCAGAATAATCAGCGTGCGCGTTTATCCTAGCAATTGATTGAGGTTCACATTCAGGTCACTGATTTGGGCGTCGGTAGGACTCACTTGGGCCGCCAATAATTTACGCGCATTGAGGTGGTCGGCAGGACGGTTGAGCGAATCAACGGCAATCAACCGATTTTCGTGGAAATAATACACCGAAAACTTGTCGGCATCAAGGTCACCTCTCAGCACATAGCGGTCAAACCCCGCCGAAATTCCCGCCATCTGCAGTTTCAAATGGTATTGATTGGTCCAAAACCACGGCACAGCGTCGTAAGGCAGGGCTTTGTTCAATACGTGATTCACGGCCGTTTTGGCTTGATCAACGGCGTTCTGAACCGACTCCAAACGCAGTCTTTTTTGGGCAAAAGCGTTGTAATGATTGGCACAATCGCCGATAGCATAGACGTTTGAGACCGAAGTTTGTTGGTACTCGTTTACCAAAATACCATTTTCGCAAGCAATTCCTGCCTCCACCGCCAACGACGTTTCGGGTATAACCCCAATCCCCGCCAGTATCAAATCGGCTTCGATTTTACTGCCATCACTTATTATGATATATTGACCATCAATGGATTTTGTCAAAGTATTGAGGTGTATTCGAACCCCGTTTTTCTCGTGCGTTTTTTGGAAAACATCCGAAATAACCGCTGGTAGCACCCGTTCCATCAACCGCAACTGCGCCTCAATGACACTCACTTCTTTGCCTTTTTCCTGCGCCAACGCGGCCAATTCGAGGCCAATAAACCCACCCCCGATGATGGCTATTTTGCGAGCTGTTTCGAGGCGGTGCGCAATGGCTTTGGCATCGGCTAAAGTACGCAGATAAAGCACGTCGGTAGCGCCTTCCATCGTCAATTTTCGGTTGGCTGCGCCCGTTGCTAAAATCAAATGCGTGTAGTCGATGGTCTCGCCTTCTTGCGTTATCACGAGCTGCCCCACCGTATCGAGTTGAGCGATATGAACCCCTAAACGTAGGTCGATTTGGTTATTTTGAAAAAAATGCGGTGAACGAAACAAAATGGCTTCCTCCGATTGCTTTCCCTGCAAATAACCTTTGGAGAGCGGCGGTTTTTGGTAGGGCAGGTCATTTTCTTCCGTAATCAACACAATTTGCCCCTCAAACCCTTCTTCTCGCAACGACGCGGCCGCCTGCAAACCCCCGTGCCCAGCGCCGATGATGACGACTTTTGCACTCATTGTTTCTCAGGGATACGGACAATGACCCCGTCCAATTTGTTGGAAACACGTACTTGGCACCCCAAACGGCTGTTGGACATGCGCTCGGCGGTAGCGCCCTCGAGCATTTCGTTTTCTTCTTCTTCCA
>JAIXPV010000277.1 GCA_027486105.1 Runella sp.
CTTAAAATTGGCCGTAATGGAGGCGTACTTTGCGGCATTGTTCCAGAGTGAGAAGTTGGCTTTGGCCGAGAAAACCGTGGAGCGAACAAAGGCGTATTGGGAAGCTGGAAAAACCAAGTTTGAAAAAGGAGTATTGCTCAAAAATGACTTCGATCGCTTACTATTGGATTTCAATAATGCGCAATCTAACCTCAATAAATCTCGGCAAGAGGAGGCGCTGAGTATCGAAAATTTGAAATACCAAATTGGCCTAAAAAGTGAAGGAAGAGTTGAATTGAGCGAAAACTTAACTGCTTTGTTTAAACAAAATCAATCGGCGTCATTGGATGTTCAGGTGGAGCAACGCCCCGAAATTTTGCAAGAACAGGCGGCCCTGAAAATCAATGAATTGACCGAACAAAAACAAAAAACGCGTCTAGCCCCGGTGGTATCGGCCTATGGAAATTATACGGCCTTACAGCTGAATGATACTTTTAATCCTTTTGCTTCAGGTACTTGGTTTCCGTTCAATTACCTTGGCCTGAAACTAAACGTACCCATTTTTGACGGAAAACAAACGGTACTTTTGAAGCGCGATTATGCTATTAGGGCTCAAGTAAATCGTAATAACGTAGAGAAACTTAAGGCCGATTTTGGGTACGAGGTGCGCAATACTACTAACATTCTGAACCAAGAAAAAATCAACTTAGAGGACACAAAAGCCAATTTGGCATTGGCCCAGCAAATTCTCGAAACCGACCGCTTTCGTTACGAAAAAGGCACAATCTTGCTTTCGGATTTAAAAAATACCGAATACAGCTTGCAAAATGCCGAAAACAATTATCTCACCAGCGTTTATAACTTCTTAGTGGCTACCATACGCTACAAAAAAGCGGTGGGAGCGTTATGATTTTACAAAGTCCACTTCTGGCAAGCAAAATCAACACTTTTGGCGAATCGCCCTTTGTACATTAAAACTCGCGCTCACCAAATTCGCTCGATGGTAGCTTGGTTTTGCGGTCGGTTTTGTTGAAGCTATACGAGAGGTTTAACAAGAAAATATTGGTTTCTTGAATGTAATTGGTGGTGGTGTAAAAATTACTATCCCAAGTTGAAATTCGTTGTTCATTGACTCTCATTTTTCCGAATGATGCATTTTGCCAAAGCAGCGAAACACTCATTTTGTTGTTCATAAATGACTTTTTGACCGAAAAATTAGGCTGATAAAACCGCGAATCCTCGCCTTGGGCGGTATTTCTTGCCGATAAATACGACAAATTGAACTGTGTACTCAAGGTAGGTGTGATTTGATAGTTGAGGTTGGAATTTATTGAGTACACCCAGCCTTGACTATTGACTACCACCGACTTATCAAACAGTGTACCCTTGATTTTTAGGTTATAAACGTTTCCACCGACAAAGACTTTTAGCTTTTTAACGGGCGAAATGGTCACGCCAATTTCCGAACCCATCAACCGCGCCTTGCCCGCGTTGGTGTAAATTCTGTTTAAGATGGTGTCGTTATAAACACTATTGACGCGGTTGACGATGTCGGTTATTTGCTGCCGATATACATTCCAGTACAACGAAACTTTCTTAAAATCCTTGGTCAATCCCAACTCGTAAATTCCTACAAATTCAGGGCGAATGTTGGGGTCGCCTTGTTCGAGGGTTTCGCTGTGTTCACGTTCGGGATAAGGATTCAGCTCATTGTTGGTCGAACGTTGTACACGGCGGCTGTAGGCCGCTTTGAGTCGCAGGTCTTTGCCCATGTCGTACAGCAAATTGGCCGACGGAAACAAATTAGATAATTTCAAGTCATTAGGTTTGCCGCCACGGTCATCCGTAAATTCACGAATGGCATTTTCGTACCGCAGCCCCGACGAAAATTCTAGCCTTTTGTATTTGCCTGCGTACTGTGCATAAAGGCCATGAATGCGATTATAAATGGCGACGTTGGCCGTAAAAGCAGGATTGACTACCAACGGTTGATTGTTGCCGTTTTTATCCGAATAAACAAACACACCCTCTTGGTTTTGTTGGCGGTACTGGTAGCCAAGCGACAGTTTTCCAATGCCTATTTGCTTTTCATAATCTGCTTTAAGGCGGAGAGCCTGCAGCGGATTAGAGCCTGTGTTGAGGGTGTATTGAAGGGTGTCTCTGAGATTATTGATGTTGATATTGCTGTTTTTGGTAAAGCCATCGATCAGCGCATTTTCGTACAACCCCGAAACGCTTAAGGTCGAAGTGTTTTTGAATTTGTGGGTATAGTCGAGGTTGATCACTTTAAACTCGCCTGATTTTAAGACCAAGTTGGGGTTAAAATACTGCGTTCTCCCCACTACCTGATTGGTAAGAAGGTTGGTTTTGGTATTGTTTCGATAGTAAATATCGGCCGTACGATACTGGTCGCGGGCACCAAAATATACCCCCGCAGAAAGCTCATCCGATTTTGAAATGGTATAAATGACCGACGCCCGAGCGCCGTAGTTATCTCGTTTTAGGCTCCGCTCTCCATCGCTTGGAAATTGAGTCAATACGTTGTTAATAATGGTAAACACATCTCCTTCTCTTCTTCCAGCAATGTCGTTTTGGAGGTAATTTCCCGAAACAGTCACGTCCCACTTACCTTTGCGGTAATTGAGCGTGGCATCGGCCCCGTAGCGACGGGGTTCAGTCGCGTTTTCGTAGGCTTTCAGACGTGGCAAACCATACTGGACGTTGGTTGTAAGGGACAAGCCGTCGTTGGTGCCTGTTTTCGTGACAATATTGATGATTCCTGCTTTGCCGTCGGCGTCGTATTTTGCCGATGGGGCCGTTATCATTTCTATTTTTTCAATGGTATTGGCAGGAATTTGCGACAAAATCGTAGCGGCATCAATCTGCGAAGGTTTGCCATTAACCAAAATCAAAAAACCTTTTGACCCTCTGACCGTAATTTCTCCTTCGGCGTTGACCATTACCGAGGGGATGTTTTTTAGGACGTCGGTGGCCGTACCACCACGCGCTACTTCAAACTGTTCGGCTTTGAACACTTGTTTTTCGAGGGTAGCTACCACATTGGGTTTGATTCCCGTCACCGTTACCACGTCGAGTTGTTGACTCGACGGACTAAGCGTAATTGAGCCCAAATCAAGCCGCTGGCTGGCTTTGTCATAACTTACCTCAATGTACTTGGTTTTATACCCTACATATTCGACCTTAATAACATATTTATCGTCTTTCAAGCCCACAAACTGAAACGACCCTTTGTCGTCGGCCACCTCTCCTTTGACCATATTTCCCTGCGACTTAGACTCTAGTCGAATAGTGGCAAACGCAAGCGGCTCGGTTGTCAGCGAGTCAACGACTTTACCTTTGATAAAACTACCTGATTGGGTAAAAGCAGCCAGCGAAATGTGCAGCAGCAGAAAGGGAAGTAAAATTTTTTTTAACATTTGAATGGGGTGAGATAACCAACCCCCAAAAATACAACAAAATAGATTCAAAAGTTTCGATTTTTGTAACTTGTCTTCTCCAGCACCTGTCAGTGTAAAAAAACTCTTAAATTGGGAGAGTTTTTGGTGTCCAAAAAGGAGTATTGACCGAAATTTCGTTGTAGATGAGAGATCTGATAGTCAATATTCTACCGAGATTCATTTGCTTACCCGCTCACCCACCGCCGCTCCCGCCTGCATGACAGGTAGGTAGTCTAGCCAGCCATAAAACAAAAAAAGCCCAGATTTCTCTGAGCTTCTAAGCGGTCCGGACGGGACTCGAACCCGCGACCCCCTGCGTGACAGGCAGGTATTCTAACCAGCTGAACTACCGAACCATTTTTACTTTAAAAGAACGTTACTAAAACACTGTTGGCGGTCCGGACGGGACTCGAACCCGCGACCCCCTGCGTGACAGGCAGGTATTCTAACCAACTGAACTACCGAACCAAGATTTACTTTTGCGTTTTGGTTTCTGCTAAAAGTGGTGCAAAAGTAGTATTTTTACCATTCAATGCAATACATTTACCAAATAAAAACACGGTTTTTTTGTAAAAAAAGTGCTTTTGTGTTCGAAAATTCTCATTTCTAAAGAGTTACAAAAATAAATAAAATGACGCTCGTCAAAGATATTACCCATTATTTAGAACAAATAGCGCCACTTTCTTACCAAGAGTCGTACGACAATGCTGGTTTGATTGTAGGAAATCCACAAACTGAGGTGACAGGTGTACTGCTGACGCTGGATTCGACAGAAGCCGTAGTGGCGGAAGCCATCGCCAAAGGTTGCAATCTGATTGTGGCGCATCATCCAATCGTGTTCAAAGGACTCAAAAAATTAAACGGGCGCAATTACGTTGAGCGGACTATCATCAAAGCTATTAAAAATGATATTGCCATTTACGCCATCCACACCAACTTA
>JAIXPV010000606.1 GCA_027486105.1 Runella sp.
CCGTAAAGTGCGGAATCATGCCCACATAATGGGTTTCGCACATCGAGGCTATCTTCTTAAACTCGCTTATGCCGCCTGTATTGGGCAGGGTAAAGCGGGTGTAGTCAATCTGCCGATTTTCAATCAGTTCATTGGTATCCGAACGGTCACCAAATTGTTCTCCCACCGCAATGGGCACTTTGGTCATAGCGCGTACGGTTTTATATACGCCGGGGTTTTCAGAGCGCACGATGTCTTCCACAAAATAGGGTTCAAGATTTTCAAGCGCTGTACAGATTTTCAATCCGTCGGTCATGTCAAAGCGCGTATGCAGGTCGATAGCCCACTTACCGCCCCCACCCACGGCCGCGTCTATTCGTTTACAGATGTCAATGGTTTTCTTTACGTTTTCGTAAAAATCAAAGGGCTCGGTGCCATTCCCCCCCGTAGGACCAATCCGATACGCCCGCAGCCCCGCCGCGATGCAGTCTTGCGCTCTGCCTTCTTCCGTGGTAGCTTTGGAAGCCCGAAAACCCGTCGCGTAACATTCGACGTAATCGCGGGTAGCGCCGCCCAAGAGTTCATAAACTGGCACATTTAGGGCCTTGCCTTTAATATCCCAAAGGGCCATTTCCAACGCGCCCAGTCCGTGGAGTTTTTCGCGGCCGGGCGGATAAAACATGCCACGATAAATATACTGCCAGAGGTGCTCAATACGGAACGGGTCTTCGCCTATCAGCATCTGAGCGCATTGTTCAATCATGTCTTTGGAGCCGCCTTCGCCAATGCCAATAATACCGCCGTCGGTTTCTATTTCTACAATGCCCCGCGCCTGATTAAAAAGGGGTTTGTTATAGCCGGGCGCCGCATAGTAGCGAATCTTGGTGATTTTTAGTTTAGAAGCGGCCTCTGCTTTGTACAGGGGCAACCCAACCGCCAGCGCGGTTGAGCCCCAAACCGCTGTTTTTAAAAAATTTCTTCTTTGCATGGCGTAATAAGGATTTTATGGAAGGGAGATAAAAAAAGGGCAAAAATTATCAGATACAAAAAATTTATTGTTTGCTGCCTTCTTTGGGCAGGGGTAAACCCTGCCCCTACGGGCGGATGATGGTTCCATCAAACTTCCGTACTTGCCAATTGGATTTGGTTGTGATCGGATATTTAGCGGCTTCTTTTTCGTTAATATCCACCCCGATACCCGGTACTTCGTTGACCGACATATACCCGTCTTTCATAGTTGGGCACCCTGAAAATACCGACAGTGTTTTTTCGTTAAACGAGACGGCCTCCTGAATTCCAAAATTCCAAACCGCCAAGTCAATATGTGCGTGTGCGGAGTGCCCCACGGGCGAAACATCTCCTGGGCCGTGCCAAGCTGTTTTGATATTAAACCATTCGCCCAGCCTCGCTACTTTCATGGCGGGCGTAATGCCCCCGATTTGGGATACGTGTATACGAATGTAGTCAAACCATTGGTTAACCATGGGCTCCACAAATTCGTTTATATTATTAAACAACTCCCCCATCGCAATCGGCACCGAAGTGCTGGCTCTCAATTGCTTAAACCACTTCATGTTTTCGGGAGAAAAAGGATCTTCAATAAAAAACGGACGGTATTCTTCCAATTTTTTTATCATGTTGATGGCATCCATGGGCTGCACCCGCTCGTGGATATCGTGCAGCAGTTCTATGTCATCACCGCAACCTTTCCGAACGGTTTCAAACAATTTCGGAATAGATTTCAAATACGTCCGTTCATTCATATAGTTGTCAGTTTCTCCGCCGAAACCTGCCGCTTTAAAATCAGGTTTTTGTTCGGTACTACCCACGGCACCGTAGCCACCCTGCTGGATTCGGATATATTTAAACCCGCGCTCCATGATGCTTTTTACGCTCTCCACCGTGGCCTCGGGAGTATTGCCGTTGGCGTGGGTGTAGCAGGGGATGGCGAAACGAACCTTTCCGCCGAGCAATTGATACAGTGGCATTCCCGCCCGTTTGCCTTTGATGTCCCAAAGCGCTTGGTCCAATCCACTGAGGGCGTTGTTCAACACGGGGCCGTTGCGCCAATACGAACTCACATAAGCGGCCTGCCACATGTCTTCTATGTTATCCACGTCTTTTCCCACACAAAACTCATTGAGGTAGGTATTGATAGCAACAATCACGGTAGCAGCCCGTTGGGTAAAGGTAGCGCAACCCAAACCATAGAGGCCAGGCTCCGAAGTTTCGACTTTTACTACGATGAGATTGGAGCCTTGGGGGGCCGTAGCGATGGCCCTTACACTCGTGATTTTGATGGGTTTCATCGCTTTGGCATATGATGGCGTGCCTTTTTCTTCGCGAGCTTGGGCGGTGGATACACCACCGAAAAGTCCAAAGAGTCCAGCAGAGCCACCAAGGCCCAGCATTTTCATAGTTTCCCGACGGCTTACATCTATTTTGTTCATTTTCAGCGTGCTAAAGGTTTAGGAAAATAAAAGTCTTTTAGCTCACTATTTTACTTTTACTCCTTGTTTGTCAAAGGGATAAAATAAAATAGCCGCAAGACAAGGTCCTGCGGCTATAATTCTTAACCTAAACTAAATCGTATGAGAATCTTTTATCTATTGATACCTGCAGTACTTCGTAACTATTAAATCTGCATTTGCATTAGAAAGTCATTGTTGATTGATGGGACAAAGCTCCTGAAAAAAAACATTCGGCAAATCACCCTAATTGCGCCATTTTTAACACGTTATTTTCAGGACAAAAGTAGTTTTAGGTCCTTGATGTATCCGCATTTTGGTTGTTAGGCTTTCTTTATGTTTTTTTTCCTCCCTAACAATAGGGGTAACCGTAAATGAGGGATATGACGGTAGAATATTTCAATTTTTGGTCAACAAGCACTTTTCATTAACTGTGCAATTCTGCTGAATGCTTAAAATATTCGCTCTTTTAGGTCAAAATCAAATTTCACATTTGGGTAATATCACCGCTGATAAACCCCTATAAATGGGTGATTTTTAACAAAATTGAATTGGAGAACTTTGTTGTCGGCAATCATGAGAGATTGCTGACAACAAATTAACAAACCAAATCTTCAATTCATTTATGAAAAAAAGTTTACTATTTCTGATGCTTGGGGTTCTCCTAAGTGTCATCCACGGCCATGCTCAAAATCGCACCGTTTCGGGCAAAGTAACCGCCGCCTCCGACGGCACTCCGCTACCTGGCGTTAATGTCGTCATCAAAGGCTCTGCCACGGGCAGCACCACCAACTCCGACGGGACCTTCCAAATTCAGGTTCCCAACAACGCCACGTTGGTGTTCAGCTTTATTGGTTATTCCTCTAAAGAAGTGGCCGTCGGGGCTCAAACCACCATCAACGTTATCCTCAGCGACGACGTCAAGCAATTGACAGAAGTAGTGGTAACGGCCGTTGGGATTGAGCGCAGCAACAAATCCCTGGGCTATTCGGTAGAGCGCCTCTCGGCCGATAAGTTGGTGCAGAAATCAGAACCCGATGTTTTGAAAGCCATGCAGGGCAAGATTCCGGGGGTCAACATCAATGGTTCGGGAGGGGCCGCGGGGAGTTCATCGCGAATTACCATTAGGGGTGCCAACTCTTTTTTTGGTAGCAACCAACCGCTTTTTGTGGTAGATGGTATTCCGTACAACAACGACCTAAACGAAAGTGGTAGTTTCCGTGACAATGGTGCCGCCTTCTCCAGCCGTATCGCCGACCTTGACCCCAACAACATTGCCTCCATGACGGTCTTGAAAGGAGCCGCCGCCGCCGCCCTCTACGGCACCCGCGCCGCCAATGGGGTAATTGTGATTACGACCAAATCGGGCACCAACAAGCTCTCAAAAAAAGGATTAGAGATTACGTATAACACGTCATATTCGGCCGAAAAAATCGCGAGTTATCCTGATTTCCAGAACAAATATGGTTCTGGTTCGCAGCAGGTCTACGCCAACGCCAACGGCACCTGGGGCCCCGCATTCGGCTTGGGTCGTACCTACAACGCAGCGGGCGGCTGGGCCAATTCTACCGCCCCCGTCGACTCCATTCCGATTTGGGTCGGATACAACACCTACGCCACCAACTACCCCGCACTGGCCGCACAATACGGTCTGCGCCCCGGCGGAAACGTAGCTTATCAAGCCTATCCCAACAACGTAAAGAATTTCTTCCGCACTGGGAGCGTCTACGAAAACTCGGTCAGCATCACGGGGGGTGGCCCCAAAGCCAGCGTTACGTCGGTGATTTCGCGCACCGACCAGCAGAGCTTTTTCCCGGGGTCGGGTTTTGAACGAACCAACATCAGTGTGGGTGGAAATACTACCCTCGAAAACGGCTTTATGGTCGGGGCCAACTTAGCTTATACCAACACCGTTCAAAACAGCCCACTCTTTGGGGGTGATGGCACCTCTCCCCTAGCGCGGATGTTTCAACAACCTCGCAACTGGCCGCTCGACCAATTGCCCTACGAAGACCCGTTTGGCAATGGCGTCTTTTTCTTCCCATTTGGGCAGGCCGACAACCCATATTGGTCCGTAAAAAATAGCATTTTTACGAGCAAAGTAAACCGTATAGCCCTAAATGGCAGCATTTTGTACGACATCACCAATTGGTTGAACGTGACTTACAAAGGCGGTTTCAATAGTTACAACGACAACCGTTTTCAACGTATTTCGGCGGGTTCGCTATCGGGCGCTCAGGGAGTTGGAAGTATGCAGTTTGACGCCATCGAATTTCAAGAACAAGACCACAACTTACTGTTTAACCTTACACAAAACCTAACCTCAGACATAAACCTGCGGGCCATAGTGGGTGCCAACTACAACCAACGCGGCAGCGACCAAACGAGCGTAAACGGTCTAGGCATTGTGACCCGTGGCATTGATTTGATTACCAACGTCAGTACCGTAACGCCCAACACTGGCAATACTGGCATTAGCAAGCGCCGGATGTACGCGGCCTTTACCGACATGACTTTGGGGTATAAAAATTACTTATTCTTAAACCTCACGGGCCGCAACGACTGGTCGTCTACCCTGCCAGCCTCCAACCGCAGTTATTTTTACTATTCTGGCAGTGCTTCATTCATTTTGACCGAGGCGTTTAACATCAAATCCAAAGCCCTCACAAACGCCAAATTGCGGTTAGGTTACGCCAAAGTAGGCCGCGACGCCGACCCTTACCAAACGCTCAACACGTTCAGAATCAATTTCGGAGAAAGCTCAGGTCAAACGGGTTCCACCCGCTATAATGATTACCCTTTCAACGGTCAGCCTGGTGCATCGGTGGCTTCTTCGGCCTTTGACCCCAACCTAAAACCTGAATTTACGAAGGAGATTGAAGTCGGAACCAACCTTGAGTTTTTTGGCGGTAGAGCCGTAATTGACTTTACGTACTACAATCGCCTCAGTACCGATATCATCGCCCGTCGTTCGTTGCCGCAGTCGTCGGGTTATACTTCTTTTGTGACCAACTTCGGCTCGATTCGTAACTCAGGCATCGAAGCAGGTATCACCTTGGTTCCGATTCAACTCGTAAATAGTTTTAAATGGGATATTTTTGCCGCTTATACCCAGAATAAAAACATCGTAGAATCGCTGGCCGAAGGCGTCGAAGAAGTGACATTGCGTAATATTTTTACCAACAACCCGATTCCTGTGGTTCGCCCGGGCGAGTGGTTTGGGGTATTGCGAGGAACGGCCGTGGCCCGCGACGAAAAGGGTAACGCCCTCATCAACCCTAATACGGGTCTGACCATTCCCGACATCCAACAGAAAATCATCGCAAACCCCAATCCTAAATTTATTTTGGCAGTAACCAACACGTTGAAATACAAAGGCTTTACCCTCAGCGGTGTAGTTGATTATCGCCACGGTGGCGACCTGTATTCGTGGACAAATCAGTTTTTGCTGGGTCGGGGGGTAACGCAAGACACCGAAGACCGCGAAGTACCTAAAGTGGTGGCGGGCGTATTGGGCGATGCCAACACCCTCAAACCACTGCTCGGCGGCGACGGTCAACCCATCCCCAACAACATTCAGGTAATGGAAAATAACCTGTGGTTTCAGGCGGCGGGCGGAGCATTGGCCATCAACGGCCCCAATGAATTCTCGGTGTGGGATGCATCCGTGGTTCGCTTACGCGAAATCACCTTGGGATATTCTCTCCCCAAAACGTTGTTGACAAAAACGCCATTTGGCGCAGTAAGTCTCACCCTGAGCGGACGTAACCTGTGGTATTTTGCGCCCCACTTCCCCAAACACGCCAACTTCGACCCTGAAGTCAATACGTTTGGAAACACTAATACCCAGGGAATTGACTTTTTCTCCGCGCCCTCCGTGCGTCGTTACGGGGTCAATTTGAGCGTTACATTCTAAACTGAAACAGGGAAAACGGAGAATACAATCGTAAATCCAAAAGTCTGCAAAACGGTAAAATAATACACGGATAACCGTTTGTGACTACATAACTTAATCCTGAAACACAATGAACCGAATTAATTATTATATAAAATATGGCGTGCTGACAGCGGTCATGCTGCTGCTGAATGCCTGTAATCTCGACATCAATACTGACCCCAACAACCCTTCGGCAGTCTCTACAGCCCAATTGCTGACCAATGCGCAGTTGGACATTGTCAACTCGATTGGGTCTGGGCCTCCTGGATTGTCCAACCCTGCGGGGGTATTTGTACATCAGGTCACCCAACGCAGTACCAATGACCAATATGCCATAACGGGGCAGGATTTTTCGGGAACGCAAGCGTGGGCCAACCTCTACCGTGCCATCCAAAACCTGAACGTACTGTCTGACCAAGCTACTGCCAACCAGCAGTTTACTTACGCTGGCGTGGCTCAAATCATGAAAGCACTGGCATTTAGTTACATGGTTGATGTTTGGGGCGATGTGCCGTTTACGGAAGCCAGTAC
>JAIXPV010000781.1 GCA_027486105.1 Runella sp.
ACACCGAGGCCATCAACCACGACCCCGCCCTCACTTTTTTTCAAACGGGCTCTCAACAAGGCAACCGCCCCAGTATGGGTGCGTGGCTGAGTTATGGTTTAGGAAATGAAAATAAAAACCTGCCTGATTTTACGGTGTTGCTGTCGCGCGGCATTGGCAACGGTCAGGGCGTTTATTCCAAACTTTGGTCCAATGGCTTTTTGGATTCCATTCACCAAGGCGTACAGTTTAGCAAAGGCGAAGACCCCGTATTGTACCTGCGCGACCCCGAAGGCATGGACCGCGCGGCCCGGCGCGAGATGTTGGACAATTTAGCCGAGCTGAACCAGCTTTCTTACAGCGAATTTGGTGACCCCGAAATTGCCACCAAAGTGAAGCAATACGAAATGGCTTATCGAATGCAAACGGCCGTGCCAGAGGTAATGGATTTGTCAAAAGAGCCTGATGATATTGTAAAATTATACGGCCCCGATTGTTTGGTGCCGGGCACCTATGCCGCTAACTGCTTGTTGGCGCGTAAACTTTCCGAAAACGGAGTTCGATTTGTGCAATTGTACCACCAAGGCTGGGACCAACACGGCAACCTGCCGTTTGAAATCACCAGTCAGGCCAAAGATGTCGACCAAGCGTCGGCGGCGTTGGTGACAGATTTGAAACAACGCGGTTTGTTGGATGAAACCCTGGTCATTTGGGGAGGCGAATTTGGCCGTACGAGCTACAGCCAAGGAAAACTAACGGCCGACAATTACGGCCGCGACCACCATCCGCGCTGTTTTACCATCTGGATGGCGGGCGGTGGCATCAAACCGGGTATAGTCTATGGCGATACCGATGAAGTGGGCTATAACGTCAGCCGAAACCCTGTACATGTACATGATTTTCAGGCTACCGTTTTGCATCTGTTGGGTCTGAATCACGAAAAGCTGGTTTTTAAACACTTAGGCCGCCGCTATCGTCTGACCGACGTATCAGGAAAAGTAGTACGTGATATTATTAGTTGAGAAAGCCCTCGCTTTAAGTCGTTGGTGGAAAACACCAGCAACGGCTTCGAAGTACAACCTTTGTAGCGACTTGTAGATTTTAGGATTAAATGAATAGAAAGTTCAAAGACATAGCTGAGCAGGCCTTAATCGTTTCCGCGATTTTTATCCTTTTTTTATTGCTGTTTGAAAGCAAATTGGTGGTGCCTGTTTGGCTACAACCCGTGGGAAGAATGCACCCGCTTTTTCTTCATTTTCCAATTGTACTTTTGCTTTTGGCGTTGGGAATGGAATTTTTTAGATTCAACCCAGCCAATACCGACAATACATTTTATCGTACCTTTTTAACCAATTTTTGGCTGATTGGGGCTTTGTCGGCGGCCATTACGGTCATTATGGGGATATTTTTGTCTAAAGAAACGGGCTACGAAGGAGAGACCCTGCCGTGGCATAAATGGACGGGTATTGCGGTTTTCTTACTGGCGGCTATTGGCTATTGGTGCCGAACCATGACGTGGTACCAAGCCCCCGTGGCCAAAGGCTTGGCATTGGTCACTACTTTGTGCGTGGTTTTGGCGGGGCATTATGGCTCGGTTTTGACCCACGGCGACCATTTTATCACGGGCCCGATACTCAAATCCGCCCCTGTTCCGTTGGAGGAGGCCATCGTCTTTAATGACGTTATTCAACCCATTTTTGAACAGAAATGCGTTAGTTGCCATAATCCCGACAAACTCAAAGGGGAGCTGATGCTTACCGATGCCAAGTCTATCCTGAAAGGCGGAAAAACGGGAAAATTGTTTGTGGCTGGGCAACCCGAAATCAGCCTATTGTTGCAGCGCATTCATTTGCCGTCGGAAGATAAAAAGCACATGCCGCCAATAGGTAAGTCGCAACTGAACCCGCAGGAAATTGCGTTGCTTTCGTTGTGGATAAAGGACAAAGCTGATTTTACCAAGAAAGTGATTGATTTGCCCCTCAATGATTCACTGAGGCTCATTGCCAGCACGTTTTTGTCTCCCGTTGAGCGAGAAGAAGAAAATTTTGATTTTTCAGCGGCCGATGAAGAGACCATTCAAAAGCTGACGACCGAGTTTCGGAGTATAGCCCCCCTCGCGCGTGAATCACCAGCATTAGCCGTTAATTTCTTTAACAAAACGGCATTTACTTCGGAGAAAATCAAGGAGTTAAAAGAAATAAAAGAACAGGTAGTGTTTTTGAATCTGGCCAAAATGCCCGTCAAAGATGCGGATATTTCGCAAATTACAGCCTTTGAAAATCTACAAAAACTGGACTTGAACTTTACGGATATTACGGGCAAGGGCTTGAAAGAATTGACTTCTTTGAAACAACTCAAAAACCTGTCGATTTCGGGAACGAAAGTAACGGTGAAAGATTTGCAGGCTGTTATTCCGAATTTTAAAAGCCTCAATACCCTCGTGATTTGGAATACAGGCGTGACAATTGAAGAGGTTCGACAAATGCAAAAAGCCTATCCACGTATCCGGTTCATTGAGGGCTTTAAGGATGATGGCAAAAATCCGATTAAGCTGAACCCGCCGCAGGTCAAAAATAAATCCACCGTTTTTAATGAACCCGTATTGGTGCAGTTGGCTCACCCCGTCAAAGGCGTTCAGATTCGCTTTACAACGGATGGAACGGAACCAGATAGCGTGAAATCGGCCATTTTTACGAACCAAACGGTCATTAAGGCAAGTACTAACATTCGGGCCAAGGCCTACAAAGAAGGCTGGTTTGGCAGCGACGAAGTGGCGTTCGACTTTTTCAAAAGAACCTACGTACCTGATAGCGTACGTTTGTTATTGCCGCTCAACCGCGTCCACCAAGCAGAGGGAGCAAAGTCCTTTTTTGACCAAAAATTAGGCACTTTCAACGCCAATAGCCCCGCGTGGGCCAACAATTGGGCGGGGGTAAGAAATAATGATTTGGCATTGATGGCGGAATTTAAAAAGCCTATCTTGCTTTCGTCGGTAGAATTGCGCATCATGGAAGAAACCGAAACGGGGATTTTTCCGCCAGAATCCATTGAAGTATGGGGTGGAAATTCGCCCGACCAACTAAAGAAAATCGCGGTAATCAAACCAACCATCCCTACCAAGTACCGGACGCACTTGTTGCAAGCGGTGGGAGGGAAGTTTAAACCACAAACCGTCTCTTACCTGAAAATTGTGGCTAAACCATTGTCGAAAATGCCCGAATGGCACGGAGGAAAGGGAAAACCTGCGTTATTGTTGGTCGATGAAATGTTTTTTAACTAGAACCCACTTGTGAGGCGTCGCCTTAAATTAGATGAAAAATACTGTCAGTTTGGGCACATATAAGGGGCGCGTAGTAGCGTCCTTTACTTTTTAGATTGGGTGGGTTTGAGATGCTCAAAATCTTCCTTTTGCGTAAAATATTCAAGCCCCAAAACCAAAATGATTATACTGCCAAAGGTAACTTTTTGCATAATGGGTAAAAAGGCATAACTGCCTGAACCGTAGAGGTATAGAGTGTAATAAAAAATGAGTAGACAAATTATGCACAAGATTTTTAACAAGTGTAGTCTTGACTTTAAAATAAAAACGGTAATGTAAAAAAGGCTCAACAGAAACAGGGTACTGGCGAGCGTAACCATACTGTCATGCAGCGGGGTCACGATTAAAAAAGTAAAAAACATACCTCCCGCTCCCACATATTGTATGATGTTGGCGGCACTTCTTACGGGTATTTTCTTTGAAAATTTAATGAAGAATAGGGCAAAGCTCACCGACAAGAAAATCATTCCGGCATTGGCCCAGATTTTTGCAGGATTGTCGGCACCATTAATGGCTTTTGGGGCGAAAAGATTGCTGATAAAGTTTTTTGACCAGTCAAAACCCACTGAATTTTTATCAAATAGCGAGCCTCCTGGATAAACCCTCGTCGCAATGAAAAGCAGCAATACTGAAATAAATATCCCTAGTAAAACGGAATGCTTTTTGAGTACTTCTGTGCTTTTCATGAACATATTTGAGACGTTTGGGGGGGAAGGCAGATTTTTTATTTAGTATACATACCGCAAAGCGCAAAATTGCGCCCCCCTGTTAGGGGAGGGTATGGTTTCTCATCCAAATAGAGCCATTTTTAGTGGTTAGTTTCTCTAAATATCCTTTTGCTTCAAGGTCATTTAATTGTTTTTCACAATCAGTTCGGGGAGTGCCAGATAGCTCAGAAAATTCCTTAGCTGTCAAGGAGTTATACTTTGAAAAAAGTGTTTGCCAAGTTTTATAATACTCGCTTTTTGTTGCATTGGAATGAAGTTTTAAAACAGCCATTTCATAAAAAGCATAAGGTTTTGAGCCATAAACGGTTTCTTTATTTCCTGTTGTATCTGTGAAAAACATGGTAGGAAATCCCCTGACACCATTTTCTTTTGCAAACCTCAAATCCTCTCTAAAAAGTATTTGGGCTTTACCATCAAAATCAATTTTTAATTGTTCAACGTTTAGGCCGACTTTTTTAGCCGCTATTTCTAGGTTTTCCCATTTTGTAATGTTTTGCTTTTTGAGAAACACCATTTCTCTAATTTCTCTTAGAAACAACAAGGCTGTATCATTGTCCTGCAATTGAGCAGCTTTAAAAGCTATGGAAGGTGGAAATGAAGAACTTAACGGGTCTTCTAACCAAACGTCTCCGTCAATCGGCATATCATAATATAGGCTTACTTCGTCCCAATGATGAGCCACGTCGGAGGGTTTGCTGATACCACCACTATTATAACTCCAATCAGGTAATAAGCCGCCCATTCGGTATTCAATTTCAATACTGTTTCCGTATTCTAGCTTTAGTTTTCTTAATTGGGGTTCAATTCCCCAACAAGAAGAACAAATGGGGTCTGTAAAGTAAACTACTTTAACGGGCTTTTTTAGGCTATGGGTCGTGATTTTTTTTAATGTATTGCTATCTGCTGCAATACCGCAGATACCTTCGATAGGGTCGCATAAAAGAGGATTGCTATTTTCTTCCATTGTCTTATTTATTTGGGCTTGGCTACCTAAGTTGCCAAGCAGAGTTTATACTGTTTCTGCTAGGTTTACTTTTTAAATAGCCTTTCAGAAGTACATTATTGATGCCCCAAAACTACCGCAAACCCAATGTATATTTGCTATGCATTTCATTTTTGAAAGTAGTTTCCTTTTGGAAACTGCTATCCGAAGCCTTAATTTTGTAAGACGTATAATGACTAGGAATCTATGAAAAAAAATGCTCAAATAAATTCTACCCCTGTTTGTCAGGTGAGAATGCAAGCAATTACCGATGCTATGAGTTTACTATCAGGAAAATGGAAATTTCATATCTTAGGAACTCTAATTGAAGGGAGTACTTTAGGCTTTATGGATTTACTGAGAGAAGTTAAAGGTATTGGGTCTAAAATGTTATCAAAAGAACTGCAAGACTTAGAAATGAATAATTTGATAAGTCGAACTGTAATGAATACTAAACCAATTACCGTGGCATATTCGATAACTGAATACGGTAAAACGCTTTCGCCACTCATTGATGAAATGGCAAAGTGGGGTATTAATTACCGAAAGTCCGTCTACGAAAAGAGAGATAAATAACTTTGTGACAAGAAGATTTGTAATATCGGTTTTTCTGATGGGTCATACTTGCCGCTATTGATGGCAATATGCTTATATATTATTTAAGCATCTTGCCTCCACCCCTCACTCAAAAAACTGCGCGTGAAAATTCATCATAAATACCTCGTCGGTGGCGCGGGTCATGGCGGTGTAGAGCCACCGCACAAACTCCCGATTTACCTGCTCTTCGGGCAGATACCCTTGGTTCACAAACACCGATTTCCACTGCCCACCCTGCGATTTGTGGCAGGTGAGGGCGTAGGCAAATTTGACCTGTAAGGCGTTCAAGTACACATCTTGCCTGATGGCTTCGGTGCGGGCTTTTTTTGACTTTAGGTAGATATAATCCTGCAAAACGGCCTCGTATAAACGCTTGTTTTCATCCTGACTCAGCGACGGGGCGGGGGAGTGGAGCGTGTCCAGAAAAATCTTAGCTTCAAACGGCGGCTGCTCTTCATAATCCAGCAGTTGAAGCTCAACGGTGGCAAACCGAAACCCGTGCATTTCTTCCTCCTTGCGGATGCGCTTTACTTCCACAAAATCGCCGTTGGCCAAAAAGCCTGCTGGCGACTCTTCGTCGAGTACGGTATAATTGTTCCGGACAATCATCAGCAAATCGCCCGCTTCAATTTCTTCTTCGGAGCCGTTGATTTGGCGGCGCACAAACTCATTGAGTTGAACGGCCTCGCGATTGGAACGCGTAATGATGGTTACGTTTTCGCGTCCGTGTTTGTCGTAGGCGTAGCGGAGGCCGTCTTCGAGGCGGTCGCCGGGCATCTTATAAAAATCGCGTAGGCCGCGCGTGCGGAGTTGAATAGAAAGTTTTTCGAGCGGCAGGGCGTCGCGGAGGCGGGTGGCGTTTTGCAAAATCCCCGAGTTTTGTCCTTGGCGCGTCACTTCCGTCAGTTCTTGCTCGTACACGCTCATGTAATAGGTGCTTTCGAGGAGCGCTTTGTCGAGCGCAGGGCTGAGGTCTTTGTTGATGGGCGGCAGCTGGGCCACGTCGCCCACGATGAGGAGCTTGTTGCCGATGCCCTCAAAAACGTACTCTATCAAGTCGTACAGCAATCCGCGTGAGCCAAACTCGGCCTCGTCGGAAATCATCGAGGCTTCGTACAAGATAAAAAGCGTGTCGCGGTGTTTGTTGGTCTGACGCTCAAAGTGCAGCGAGCCAGTGTAGGCATCGGCCACTTGACGGTATATTTTTTTGTGAATCGTAAATGATTTTTTCTTGGAATAGTTGCTCATCACCTTGGCGGCGCGGCCCGTGGGGGCCAAAAGCACGGTTTTGAAGCCAAACTTACTGACCACTTTGATGACGGTGCTGATGAGGGTGGTTTTTCCCGTTCCGGCGTAGCCTTTCAACAAAAAACAGTCGCGTAGGTTATCATCTTCCAGAAATTCGGCTATTTTTATAAAAAAATGCTGTTGACCTGCGGTAGGCTCATGCGGAAAGCTCTTCAGTAGTAAATCCGAGACGGTTGGGGGCGGTGTTTCTTTCATGTATCCAAAACTACGGCAGGAACACAAATTTCACAACCCTGTTAAATTATTCCTTGTTGAAAGTTTTCATTTTTTTGGATTAAATTGTATTTTCATTACCTTTTTCACCTAACTCTTCAAAATTAAAGTAATTTAACATGAAAATTAAGAACGTATTACGCGATAAGTCCCGCAATGCTATTTATTCGGTTACGCCGGAAACTACCGTGCTGGATGCGCTAAAACAAATGGCCGAAAAAAACATTGGGGCGGTGTTGGTTTTGGAAGAGGGACGTTTGGCGGGGATTTTCTCGGAGCGCGACTATGCCCGTAAAGGGATTCTGCAAGGGCGCGCGTCAAATCAAACATTGATTAAAGAAGTAATGACCTCCAAGCTCATTACCGTAACTTCAGAGCAAAAACTGGAAGAAGCCATGGTCATCATGTCGGAAAAACACATCCGTCACTTGCCCGTGGTCGATGAGGGCGAGCTCATCGGTATCATATCCATCAACGACGTGGTGACCAGTATCATTAAGGACCAAAAAGTACGCATTGAATCGCTAGAAAGCTACATTTCGGGCAATCCTTACGCATAATCACTATCTTTGTGGCCTTGAAAAAGTTCAACGTTGGTCGTCAATAGACATTAGCTTGATTTTCAGGGTACTGTCTATTCTTGCCGATTAACTTATAACGTTAACCAATATCTGTCCATTGGAAAAGGCAAGACAAGAAGTAGCCCGGTTGTATGGCAATCGACTGCGGCTTAGAGTATGCGGGATTTGCATTGAAAACAATAAAATTTTGATGCTTAGCCATCGCGGCATCGGCGATACCGACATTTTTTGGTGTCCACCTGGTGGGGGAATTCAGTTTGGAGAATCAACGCATGAGGCCCTCAAACGGGAGTTTGAAGAAGAGACTGGGCTCTTTATTGAAATCGGAAACCTACTGTTTGTCAATGAGTTTATGCAGCCACCTCTCCACGCCCTCGAACTATTTTTTGAGGTTAAACGAAAAGGCGGTAACCTGCACTTGGGCATGGACCCTGAAATGGCCACCGACAATCAAATTATTCAAGAAATGCGCTGGATGAGTATTGAAGAAATCAAAGCTTATCCAGCCCATGAAGTTCATACGCTGTTTAGGCACTGCGAAAGCCTGTCGGATATTTATCAATTGCGGGGGTATCTGAACGATGAATCTGCGCAATTGGCCGATGTCGAAAACAATTGATACATTTAGCAAAGTATTTGTGAAATAGCTGATTAATTCTCAAACGATTAACTTTTTACAATTAACACTGGATTATAGAAAGAGGGATGGTTGATACACAAAACGTGATAGCTCCTTTGTTGGAGATAAAAGACGAACGCTTCGACCCCACAAAATGCGCGGAGTATGAATTGCTGATGGAGTTGGGAGCCGAACGATTGCGCTTTTTGGTGCTTGATAGCAAAAAAAAGCGTGTGTTGTATCTGGAAGACTATTTGATAGGCGGGCTACCGAGCGAAAAAAAATGGGCGAATTGGTTGGCAAAACTGTCGGCGCTGCACCCTTTTTGGGGCAGTAATCTTTGGAAAAGCGTGACGGTTTCCTTCAATACGCCGTATTTTACTTTGGTGCCAGAAGCTTACTTTCGTAAAGAATACGTCAATAGCTACCTGAGTTTGGTGCAGGGAGATTTATTTGAAACCGACCAAATTCTGCACCGCGAAGTAAAGCGCATCGAAGCCCGAAATGTGTTTACGGTCAATAAAGAACTTTGGGAGTGGGTACTGAACACGTATACATTGCAACTGCCCGCTTTTATTCACCAAACCAATGCCCTGATTGAAGGTGCGTTGGCGCTTTCGGTGTTGGATAAAGAATCGGTGCTGATGAACTTGCACTTTGAAGACGATTTCGTGACGTTGGTGATTGTCAAGAACGATTCACTCCTGATGTGCAATAAATTTGCCTACAAAGCCGCAGCCGATATGGCCTATTTCATCATGTTTGTGCTGGATTCACTTCAACTCAAACCCGCTGAGATAAAGTGCCGTTTTTATGGTGAAACAACCCCCTATTCCGAAGATTATCAACTGCTTCAGAAATTTTTACCGCACCTTTCGTTTGGCAAAACCCCAGAAACGTTGGTATTGGGCGAAGCCTTTGAAGATGTGCCCGAGCACCGGTATTATAGCCTATACACGATTCCCTTCGCTTCCTGAAACCACTAACGCCTTCAACGCATGAAACGTATCGCTCTTTTTCCCGGCTCGTTTGACCCTTTTACCAAAGGCCACGAAGATATCGTGCTGCGAGGTTTGCATCTTTTTGACGAAATCATCGTCGGTATTGGGCATAATACCGCCAAAAAGCGTTATTTTCCAGTGGAAGTAATGCAACGGATGATTGAGGAGACTTTTGAGAAATACCCTCAAATTCAGACCGTCACCTACGACGACCTCACGGCCAACATGGCGCGTCAGTTGGGAGCGCGGTTTTTGTTGAGAGGTTTGCGAAATACCACCGATTTTGAGTACGAAAACAGTATATCGCAGGTAAACCGCCACGTATACAGCGACGTTGAAACGGTGTTTTTGATTACTTCGCCGCATTTGGCTCCCATTAGCTCAACGATTATTCGCGAGCTGCACAAGTACGGCCACAATGTGGATGAGTTTTTACCTTATAAACTTTCAGAGCTTACCATTTCGGCGTAATTTTCTTTTCACCTTTGGCGGCTTCAGGGTCGTAGCTCACAAAAACATTGATCCATAACAGCCTGCCCCAACGAAAAAAGACGGGTTGGGAAATAATAAGGATGGGAATAAGAATGGCCAATACGTAAAAAATATTGATTCCTAGAAGCACCACGCAACTCACAAATACCACGGCAATCAACGCCGTATAAAGCGCGTAGCTACCGTACATGCCGCCAAAATAGAAGCCGGGTTCACGTTCAAACGATTCGCCGCATACTTCGCATTGGGGGTGCATCTTATCAAATTTTTTTAAATTGAAAGGATTGTTGTGGATGAAAAATGCCCCTTGATGACACCGGGGGCATTTATTATTGAGAATACTGTATACTTTGGTTCCTTTAAGCATGACTTCTTGAAATTTTGCTAAAGGTACAACAATCGTTTAATAGCTTTGGTGCAAAAATGCTAAAGCAGATGTTGATTAAGTAATCCTTTTTCTACCAATTTAGCGAAACTAACGCTGCGAAGGGCCTCATAGGCTAGATTCCAGTCGCGGAGATTATGTGTATTACTGCCCACAAAAGAAACTAGACCTTCAGAAACCAAACGCTCGGCCAATATACGAGTACCCTGATGACTGCTCGCCCAAGAGCCAAGATTTACCTGAAACAAAACACCCTGCCGGTGCAAATCCATCACGAGATTAAAATTTTGTTGTAAATAATGATACCGTTCGGGATGCGCCAATACAATGACGAGGTTTCGTTGGCGAGCCAGTCGGATGGCTTCGCCCAAAAATGAGGGCATTCCTACAATATTCGTTTCTATGAGTAGATAGGTATTTGCGATAGTGAGTAAAGGTTGGTTGTTTTCAAGCAATGAGATAAGTGAAATATCGAGGTAGTATTCGGCAGCGGCTTCCAGCTCAATGGAAATGCATTTACGCAGAAGCTCCGAACGAAGGCGAGCAAGGCAAGATTCGATTGTTGCGGGTGTATTACGATAATAGTCCCCCATTATGTGTGGGGTAGCAATTATTTTACGGACTCCACTCGCCGCCATTTCTTGGAGAAGCAAAATGCTCTCTTCGAGGGTCTCAGGCCCGTTGTCCAACCTAGGTAAAATATGCGCGTGAACGTCTACCGTAAAGGGAGAGGAGGGGGCAAATCCTGCAACAGTTCGTTTTCGTTTTAAGAATGAAAAAGGCATGAGATTTTTCAATTCGTGACAAGGGTAAACAAGCTTTTAATCGTTTCAATGGTCACGAATTGTGCCAAAGTAGAAGGGTGAAAAAAATAAATCCTAATACCTTGATAATTGGTTCATTATAGCATATAATATCTGAATGGGATATAAAATAGGTGAATTTATTGGGGTTCAATAGTCTTATTGGTACATAAATTGCTATGGATATATCTGCTCAAAAAGGGCTTTAAAGGAAGGTAAAAGCACATCTTTTTCGGATACAATTGGGTCAGAAACCTGCCAATCAATGTTGAGTTCTGCATCATTCCAGAGGATGCCACCTTCCGAAACTTTATGATAAAGATTAGTGCATTTATAACTAAAAATGGAGTCTTCCAGCGCGGCAAACCCGTGGGCAAAACCTTCGGGAATGTAGAACATATTATTTCGTTCTCCATCCAGTTCGACGGCTTCGTACTGCCCGAAAGTAGGCGAATCGGGGCGAATGTCAACGGCGATATCCAGCACTCGCCCTACAATCACGCGGACCAATTTTCCTTGTGCATGAGGGGGGCGTTGAAAATGTAAACCGCGAACAACTCCCTTTTTAGAAAATGATTGATTGTCTTGAACAAAATGGGTGGGCAGGCCATTGGCTTCGAAGAGCTGACGATTGTAGTTCTCGAAAAAAGACCCTCTTTCATCTTTATAAACCGTTGGTATA
>JAIXPV010000072.1 GCA_027486105.1 Runella sp.
ATACGTATTGCCTCAACTCGCTGTCAAAACCATGGCGGCCCCAATATAAGTTGATGCCCTACGACCGATGACTGTTTTTTGCAAAGCGTTTACCCAAAACAGTCATTTGAAATCGGGTTTTGTTGAAACACCTACATGAGCTAAAAAAGTTCTCCCACCGTCAAAATATTATGGGGTTATTGTTGCAGCCCGCTAACGCCCGCACTGTAAGTTCCCCCTTTTGCGTTGAGAATCACGGGCGAAGAATAAATGCTCCCTCCCGTTTGAAATTCCCATTTTTTACTGCCCGTCTGAATATCTACGGCATAGAGTTTTCGATCCAAACTACCAATATACACCAAACTGTCGGAAGCCACGGGCGAAGATTGAATACGGTTACCCGTCCAAAACTCCCATTTTTTAGCGCCCGTTTTGGCATCTAGCGCGTAGAGTTTGTAATCATTACTGCCCGTGTACACTATACCGTTGGATACTACGGGCGAAGAAAGCACGGGGCCATCGGTCCTGAACTCCCACTTTTTGGTTCCGGTTTTGGCATCTAGCGCGTACACTTTACGGTCAAAACTGCCCACGAATACCGTTCCGTCGGCCACCGTAGGTGAGGAAGTTACTTCACCTCCCGTCGAAAATTGCCATTTTTTTAAACCTGTCAAAGCATCTACCGCGTACAGATTATAATCATTACTACCCATGTAAACCATCCCATCGGCCACGGCGGGCGACGAATCGACCCCCGTGCCAGTAGCAAATTCCCACACTTTCTCCCCCGTTTTGGCATCCAAAGCGTAGATATTTGTGTAACCGCCCACGTACACTTTACCGTTGACCACCGTACACGAAGACACGCTCAGCCCCTCGGCCGTAAACTCCCATTTTTTAGCGCCCGTCACGCCGTTAAGCGCATACAATTTACTGGTAAAGTTTGAGGTATTACCCATACCAGCGTACACGGTACCGTCGGCAAAAAAAGGCGCAGAAGAAATCCGCATTCCAGCGGCAAACTCCCAAACTTTGGCTCCCGTCTGAATATCCAAGGTGTAAACTTTTTCGTCGGAACTTCCAACAAACACTAGCCCATTGCCCAACACTGGCGAAGAATGTACGGCATCAGCAGCCGTAAAATCCCAGAGTTTCATTCCCGTTTTGGAGTTGATGGCGTAGAGTTTATTATCACTGCTCCCCACAAAAATCGCGTCAATTCCTTTCGGCATTGGGTCTTTTGTTTTCGAACAGCTTGCCAATAGCACAAGGCCAAGGAGAGAGAGAATACTGTTTTTCATGAACCTATCCATGTGTTTTTTTTATGCAATCCAAACTTTGTTAACAACGGCAAATGACCTTAGATAGTACTTTTAAGTTAAACCAAACGCGTTTTTTTAGGAACTGTGGTCATAAATTCTTTCAAATAATACGGCTCAAACGTTTCAACATCCTCAAATTGTTGTTTGTCAAACAGTAAAACCGCCAATTGCCCTACCGTCTTGGCCGAAGGATGCACCTCTACAGGCAGAAAAAAAGCGTTGCCGTATGATTCCATAACGAGTTGACATTTGGCGGCACCGTCACCAAAAAACACAATTTTTTGATGACGTAATAGCTCCGCAAAGGATTCAGAGTCAACAATTGTTGCCTTTGTGGGCTCAATGTAATTCAAGGCACTATCAAAAACCGCGCAGTACACTTCCATGCGCCGGGCGTCGAGCATGGGGCAAAAAAGCGTGTCTTCGCCAAAAAACCTGCTGACCTGTAGCGCTAGCGCTTCGAGGGTATTGATGGCCAAAAGGGGTTTATCCAGCGCAAAACACAGTCCTTTGGCCGTAGAAACGGCAATCCTCAATCCGGTATAAGAGCCTGGCCCTTTGGCAACGGCAATGGCATCGACGTCGGTCAGCATAAAGCCTGCATGTTCGACTGCATTTTGAATAAGGGTAGTCAGCATCCCCGACGAGGATTTTTCGGCCAAGAGGTCATAACTCGTAAGCAACTGACCATTTTGGTGTAACGCAACTGAGCAGCCGCGTGTGGAAGTATCAATACTTAATAAAAGTGGCACGTTTTTGTTGGTATTGTGTGAAAAGTTTGATAGTTTGAATGATTGGCTGTTAATTTGTTTGCAAATACAACTCATTTACTCAAACTTTCCAAGTTCATCAACAGAAACATGGTAAGTTTTTCAAACCCCTATTTATAGAGAAATGCAGGTTCATTTTATTGCCATCGGCGGAAGCGTGATGCACAATTTAGCGATTGCTTTACATCATAAAGGATACCAAGTAACCGGCTCGGACGACGAAATATACGATCCCGCCTTCACCCGACTCCAAACCCTAGGTTTACTTCCTGCCGAAATGGGGTGGTTTCCCGAAAAAATCCACGCGGGACTTGAGGCGGTCATAGTGGGAATGCACGCCCGTAAAGATAATCCTGAACTGGCCCGTGCCACCGAATTAGGCCTGCCGATTTATTCATATCCTGAATACATTTTCCAACAAAGCCTTCATAAACAGCGCGTTGTAATTGCGGGAAGCCACGGAAAAACCACCATCACGTCGATGATTCTGCACGTGCTTCGGTTCAACAACCGCGTCTTTGATTATTTGGTAGGTGCCCAGCTGGAAGGTTTTGACACGATGGTGAAACTAACCGACAACGCCCCCGTGATTGTCATTGAAGGCGATGAATACCCCGCCTCTCCTACCGACCCTCACCCTAAATTTTCGCATTATCACCCGCACATAACACTCATCAGTGGCATTGCATGGGACCATTATAACGTTTTCCCAACCTGGGAGGTATACGTAGAACAGTTTGAAAAATTGGCCGATTCATTGCCAAAATCAGGGGTTTTAATTTTTGACGAAACCGATGATATGCTGGACGTCATCGGCAAAAATGAAAGGCTTGATGTGCGCCCAGTTCCTTACGAGGCACACCCCCACAAAATCAATAATGGGCAAACCTTCCTCACTACCAACGATTATGGCGACGTGCCTTTGTTGGTTTTTGGGGAGCATAACATGAAAAATATTAGCGGCGCATTGGCAGTATGTGAAGAACTTGGGCTGACCCGAGCGCAGTTTTACCGGGCTATTCAGAATTTCAAGGGAGCGGCAAATCGGATGGAAACGTTGGCGAAAAATGACAAATCAGCCGCTTTCAAAGATTTTGCCCATGCTCCTTCCAAAGTAGAAGCCACCACCAAAGCGGCCAAAGCGCAGTTTCCGAAACGAACCTTAGTGGCCTGCGTCGAACTGCACACGTTCAGCAGTTTAAATAAAAACTTCATCGGCCAATACGCCCATCGACTCGATGATGCCGACGTGGCAGTGGTGTATTATAACCCTCATACGCTGGCCCACAAACGCCTCGATGCCATTGAGCCATCGGATGTAAAAGCAGCATTTCAGCGCGATAATTTGCAGGTTTTTACGAATAATGAAGCATTACAACAGTTTCTGCTCGAACAAAAATGGGAACAATCTAACCTGTTGATGATGAGCTCGGGAACCTTTGGTGGGTTGAATCTGAAAGAACTCGCGGGTAAAATTATTAAAAATTAAAACCTTGGTTGAGGGGGGCCTCCCCCTTAACTTCTTCATCTACCCCTTCTACCCACAAGGATTCAATCAAAACTAACGCTATCTTTGTAAAAATTTTTACAATGCGTTTTTTAGATTATCCTTCCATCATCAGATTTGCGTGGGCCGATTTTGATTCCAGTCGCCCCATCGACCACATTGAAGACATAAGTGCCCGTGTTTCTACCAATCACGTATTCAGGGTAACCCTCGAAGACGGCGACCGAGTCATTGCCAAACTCTCGTATTTCGGCAAGTTTGAGCACTTTAAAGAAGACCATCGCCTGATTCACACCCTGGCCAACAACCTGTTGTATCCGTTTGAAACGGTGCTGGCGAAGTCGCTGGTCAAAAACAACCAAGTGTAC
>JAIXPV010000414.1 GCA_027486105.1 Runella sp.
AAAAAAAAAGAAGTGAATTAAATCTCCTCATCTGGGGGTGAATTACCGCCCGAAATGAGGAGATAAATCAATGATTACTTACCATGCTTTGGGCCTTTTCCTTTTCCTTCAGGATGGGCAGGCGGAGTTGTGGCCTCAATAAATTTGCCGTCGGACGCAAATTTTAATACTTTAACGGCAGTATCCAGCTTGACCCCGACGTAAAACTCACCCGCTTCATTCTTGCCCGCTTTTTTGATTTCGTAGCCTGCATAGTTGGCGGTGATGTAGGTCGTGATAGCCGCTGGCAAAGCTGATGTTTCTACTTTTGTCAACTTGGCACCTTTACCGTATTTTTCAAGGGCTTTGTTGAAAGTCCCGTCGGCGTTGAAGAGCAAACCTTTAGACGTACCGTCGGCTAATTTAAGACCTACCACAATCTTACCATCGGTATCTTTTCCAGCAAACTGAATTTCAGACCCCGCATAATTGGTGGTAATATACGTTTTAACAGCAGCGGGCAAAGCAGCCGCAGCTACTTCGGTCAATTTACCTTTGCATTTTTGTTTGGTAACGGTATCCGTCACCGCGGCACTACGCGCCGCCGACAGTTCGACCATTTGGGTCAAATCCTCATCTACGGCATTGATCTCGTCGCGGTTGCAGCTCACTAAAAACAATCCACACAAAGCAAACAGGATAACAAGTGATTTTTTCATGGTTTTCTTAAAATTAGTTAAAAATGATTGATTTCAGAGAGCATTACGCTGGGATATTCGGGAGCGTGGCAAAAAAAATCAATTATTTTTAAAGAAAAAAAAATACGTACATTGCTGCAACGCCCCCCCTTTTGGGTGCGTATTGCGGGTATGTGGTAATTGTATAAAGAGCAGCTAATCACCATCCCAAAAACGCTACTACCTTGTTTTTTAGAAAAAAAATCAACTTTACAGAAGATGACCTAGAAGCCGTCATTCGAGCGTGTTTGAACAACGAGGGGCGCGCGCAGCGAATGCTTTTTCAACAGTTTTTCGGGTATGCAAAGGGCATAAGTCTGCGGTATTCATCTTCGATGGAAGAAGCCGAGGAAATCCTGAATGAAAGCTTTTTAAAAGTCTTCCAGCACCTCGACCGCTACGACCTGAACCAACCCTTCAAAGCATGGCTTAGAACCATCGTGGTCAACACTGCTATCAGCTATTACCGTAAGAATCAGAAGTTTCACGGAGAAATTGGGTTAGACAATATCCACGAACCTTCGATTGACGAATCGGTCATTGATCAGATTTCAGCCGAGGAGATTTTGGCCTTGGTGCAACAGTTGAAGCCCATTTATCGTACAGTATTTACGATGCACGTTGTCGACGGCTACCAGCTCCGCGAAATTGCCGATGTTCTCAATTTTAACGAAGCAACTGTACGCTCACATTTTGCCCGGGCCCGTACGCGGCTTCAGGAACTGGTCAAGCAATCCTACCCTTTCTTTGCAGAAGGCAATGCCGACCAGAAATTTAAGTAGGCACCATAATCATTTGTTGCATTTGCAACCATACACCAAAAAACTGAGCGCTGTTGCGCACAAAAACAAACAATGAAACCCGAGAAATTTGACGAAGCTATACGCCGAAAGTTAGAAGGGATTCAACCCAGTTTTCAGGAAGAAGATTGGGCGAAATTTAAGGCGTTCAAAAACACCCATGCCCCCGTTTCGTTTGTAAAGCGATTTGGGCGCTCGATGCTCTACACGGCGGCCAGCGTGGCAGCGGCAGTGATGGTATTCGCGAATGTATACCAATACCGACAAAATCGGCAGTTGGACCAGCAGGTTGCCAAATTGAAAACGCAACTCAGTCAAAAGGAACAGGCCCCCGTGCGAACTTCGACGCGGGTCGATACGGTATACATTACTAAATACATTTCTGTCGAATCCAACCAACCTCAACCTGAAGCCTATGCCCAAACTTTACCTCAATCGAATGAAAATGAACCGTCGAACGATGGCATTGCGCCTGATGAAGCCGCGCCTATCGCGGGAGGGCTAAAAAATGTCGGCAAGATTATTAGGCAAAATCCCAATGAACGCATCAGCGAAGCTTTCGAGCGTCAGACCAATGCTCAACCAGAAGCAACCCAACCCAAAGAATCAACTCCAACGTTGGAAAATGGGACATCGGTCAAACCAGTGAGAAAGGCGCTCAAAGACAAAAACACCAACAGAATATTTTCGAAAGAAACCGCAAGCAACACCACACGAACGTTGAAATCACAAACACCACTGGCGCAGTCGAGTAGCGGGAGCAACGCAAAAAGCGGCCAGAAACTGGAACAGACCGACATTGTGAATGAAGCAACGGCCCCAACAACACCCGTTGAAACCGCCAACAACGTGGTGCCCAGCCCAATTGAGCTGTCACTATTAGAGCCAAACCAAGCCGAAGAATTGGACGGAATACAACCCGCCGAAATTCACGTAAAACGCTACGCTTATGCGGCATTACAGAATAAATCGGGTTCTTCTACAACCACAAATGAGGCAAAGACCACGCCCCCTCCTCCGTCCATTTCGTTACGGAATGTGCGCTTCCGCGTGGGAGGAGGTTTGAATATCGGTGATAAATACACGGGCTACGGCCTGATGACGAGTATATTGCTGGGCAAATACTGGAGTCTGGACGTGGGTCTTTCCAAAGCCAAACTCACGGGGCCGCAGTATTTTACGGAAGATATTTTTAAAGCGAAAACGGGACGTCCGTTCCAAACTTGGCATAAATCCGACGACGTACGTCCTCCATTGATGCCTCCGCAGGTGTTTGACATCAAGACCGACGTTACCCTTGTACGCCTTCCCATCAGCCTAACGTACCGTTGGCCGATCAAGGATGGTTTCACGCTTCTTTTCTCGGGAGGAACCAACCTCAATCTGTCGGCTCAGCAGCGCTATCGTTTTTCTTATAAAGAACGCAACGATGAATTTAAGGAAAAAACAGGTAATTTCAGCATTAAACCAGCGGTTTCTAATGACATTATGATTGCCACGGGAGTTGAAAAACAGTGGCGGAGCTTGGCTTTTCAGGTAGAAGCCTATGCAGCTCCTTATCTCCAAAAGCCTTCCTACCTCACCGATAATCGCAACCTTGGGGTACGATTCAAAATTTTGTACCAATTTGGCAAAAAACAAATCTAAGTACGTATTTCCTACCTAATCAGCCCAAAGACCCGTCTGGCTACGTAGCCGACGGGTTATTTTTTTATCTTTGACGGTCACTCTGTTTTCCTGTAACTTACTATGCGTATTTCGTTTGTCGGGGCTGGCAACGTAGCCTGGCATTTAGCACAGGCGCTTGAACATGCCGGCCATCATATTGTAGAGGTTTTCAGTCGCGATACCCGCAACGCCCGCCGTCTGGTCAATAAATTGTATGACACCACGGTAGCCCCTGATTTGGACTTTGCCGAAAGTGTCGCTGAGCTCATCATTTTGGCCGTGGCCGACGACGCACTCGACGAGGTCATGCAGCGTCTGGTGCTACCAGAAGAGTGTATCCTTGTGCATACTTCTGGTACCAAAACTTTGGAAGAACTCGAGCGGTTGGTCGGTATTTACAGCGATGTACCCGCCCATACGGGGGTATTTTATCCACTTCAGACCTTCAGCAGAGAAGTGCCCATTCAGTTTACGGAAGTACCGCTTTGCATTGAAGCCTCTGAGCCTGCTACGGAAGCCATCCTCATTAAATTGGCGCAAGACCTCAGCAACGTAGTGTACATCATGAGCTCTGAAGAACGGGCCATTATGCACGTAGCGGCGGTGTTTGCCTGCAACTTCACAAACCATCTTTTTGCCATTTCAAAACGAATGCTCGACGCCGAGCATTTGGAATTCGATTTGTTGAAACCACTTATTCGGGAAACCGTCCGAAAAGCCCTTGAAGCCCCCGACCCCGCGATAGTACAAACGGGCCCAGCGCGACGCGGTGATCATCAAATCATCGAACGACATTTAGATTACCTTGAGCGTTATCCTTCCTATCAGGGTTTATACGAAGTATTGACCGAGAGTATCATGAGAAAGTAGACGCGTATTAGCCATCCCCTCTTCCCCATTCGCGAATCAAATTTCCGCCTACTGGAATCCAGTCTGAGATTACACTAATGATTTGGGGGGCAATAGGAACGGTATAGTCATACAGAAAGCTTTCCATGCGGTACTTGGGCGGTATCTGAATGCCTATGGTACTCAATAGCCAAAAGAAGACACTTATGCCAAACACCCAAGTAAAGATACCCACGGCCGCGCCCGCGAGGTTGTCGAGGGTACCCAATAAGGTATAACGCAGCATAGAGCGCATAGAATACCCCAGGCGGTTGACCATAAAAACGGTCGGGAAGAAAATAACGGAAAAACCAACAAAAGGTAGAAAGCGTCTTACCAACTCTGCAGTAAGATAAGGAGCCAGCAAGTCGGTTCCGAAGCGCAAAAACTTAAATCCTACAATCATGGCTATCACAAAGGCAGCCACTCCCACAATCTCAATCAGGAGGCCTTTGCGATAGCCATTAAATGCTCCCCAAGCAAGAGGAATAATAATCAATAAATCTAATGTGTTCATTCGAAACCTTAGGCCAACAAACTCTTCACTAACGACTGCACTACCTTTCCGTCGGTTTGCCCGGCCAGTTCTTTCATAGCGAGCCCCATTACTTTGCCCATATCTGATGGAGCTTTTGCCCCTACCCGGTCGATAATTTCCTGAAGTTTGGCCTTTACCTCGTCTTCGGTGAGTTGTTTTGGCAAAAATTTTTCAATGACCGCAATTTCAGCGATTTCTTTTTCGAGCAAATCAGGGCGGTTTTGCTGCTCGTAAATGGCGGCAGAGTCACGGCGTTGTTTAGCGGCCTTCGTTAATAGCTTCAATTCATCATCAGCGCTGATTCCGTTGGCACCTTCTTTGGTTTCTTCCAATAAAATTAACGACTTAATGGCCCTTAATGCCCGCAACGTATCCTGATTTTTGTCGCGCATGGCTTGTTTGATGTCTTCGTCTATGCGTTGTTTGAGTGACATATCTATTTGTAAATTAGAATATTAGGAATTCAGTACGTTTTTTACGCACTATAATTCATTTGCAAATCTACAAAAAAACGCGGGAAGGCTTGGATTATTTAAATGGAGTTTGCTATCTTTGCAGCCTGAAAACACGGAGGTTGTAGCTCAGTTGGTTAGAGCGTCGGATTGTGGTTCCGAAGGCCGCGGGTTCGAGCCCCGTCTTCCTCCCCAAATATAATTTTCAGATTGTGGTTGCGAAGGCCACGGGGTCGAGTCGCACCGGCGAACCGTCCCGTCTTCCTCCCTTCTTCAAAATCCTGATGCGTTGCATCAGGATTTTTTGTTTTGTATATTTCTAAAAACATTTTTTCCTTCTATCGGTTCAAAATGGTATGTATTCTTATTTAAGCCAACTTCGATCTCCAGCTGGCCAACGCGTTATTTTTATTGTGTTGCCACTCATGCACTTAGCCGGTTTTATCGGGTTACAGTATCCGCCAACGCAAGCGCTTTTTAAAGCACTAGTCCCTTTTCACCTGCTGAGTTCATTGGCGCTATTGTTGCTTTTTCATACCAGCTGGAACAAAAATATGTTTATTTTTTGCGCAGTAGCTTATTTTGTTGGATTTACGATTGAAGCTTTGGGGGTGCATACGGGTCTTATTTTCGGCCAGTACCATTATGGTGCTACTCTGGGCTGGAAATTCATCGAGATTCCCTTGGTAATCGGGGCCAACTGGCTTGTCCTTATCTATTGCGCGGGAGTGATTACAAATACGTGGAATCAAGCCCCATTGCTCAAAGCACTCCTGGCGGCAACGGTAGTGGTAGCACTCGATGTGTTGATCGAACCCGTAGCCATCCGATTGGATTTTTGGCAGTGGGCAAACAATACAGTGCCTCTACAAAACTACGTAGCTTGGTACGTAGTGGCGTTTGGTCTATTGTGGTTGTTTTACAAACTCCCATTTCACAAACAAAACCGATTGGCTGGATTGTTGCTAATCTGCCAATTTGCTTTTTTTCTATCCCATAACGTCGCTTATTTTATTGAATAACAACTATTTAAAAACATTTTTAAGCACAGGTAGTTCTATAAATGGACGTAGTATTTAGTACTTTTAAATACACTTTTGACAAACACTATAGCCTTTTCAGTAATTTTTAAAACTACTTTTTAGCTCAATTGTAGAGGTAGGTATCAATCACTTTGGTAAATTTTAAAGCAGACGATGAGCAACTATTCTATCCGAGATTTAGAACAACTTTCTGGAATCAAAGCGCACACGCTACGTATCTGGGAGCAACGCTATAACATCATTCAGCCCAAACGTACGGATACCAACATCCGTATGTACGACGACCACGACCTTAAGTTAGTACTCAATATTTCGTTGCTTAAAGATCACGGATTCAAAATATCTGAGATTTCTAAATTACCGCTCGATGAAATGGCCAAAGAGGTCATTGCTATTTCGGACAAAAAATTAAATTATCCCGACCAAATTCACGCCCTTACCATTTCAATGATTGATTTGGACGAAGAGCGTTTTGAGAAAATCATCAGTACCAATTTTTTGCAATTTGGGTTTGAGAATACAATGCTCAATATTATTTATCCGTTTTTGAGCCGTGTCGGAACCCTATGGATGACTGGCTCCATCGGGCCCGCCCAAGAGCACTTCATGAGCAACCTCATTCGCCAAAAAGTAATTGTGGCCATTGATGGGCAGGTGATTAAACACCGTCCAGATGTTAAGAAGTTTTTGTTGTATTTACCAGAAGGGGAATTGCACGAAATTGGTCTGCTTTTTGCGACCTACGTGATTCGTTCGCGCAACCATAAAGTGATTTATCTGGGGCAAACGCTACCTTTCAATGAATTGATTTTTGCCCACGAAGTACACAAACCCGATTTTATTTTCTCCATACTCACTTCAGTGCCTGCCAACGAAGAAGTGCAACCCTACGTTGACAGGCTATGTAGTCAGTTTCCTAAGACTCAAATTTTATTGACGGGCTATCAAGTAGTGGGACAGGATATTCAAACAGGCCCCAATGCCGCTATCATTAATAAAACCGAAGATTTAGTAGATTATCTTCATTAATAGTATTTATCAACCATCAAATAATTCTGCACGTAGTCTTTCACACCTTCTTCGAGGGTGTGAAAAGGCTTTGTGTAGCCGATAGAACGGAGTTTGTTCATATTGGCTTGGGTAAAATACTGGTATTTGTCGCGGATATCGGCGGGGGTATCCACAAAATTAATTTGGGGTTCTATGCCCATTGCCTCAAAAGTATTGGTCGCTAGGTCTACAAACGTCCGCGCTTTTCCGCTTCCCAGATTATAGATACCAGAGTTTCGACGATGGTGCATCAAAAACGAACAAACCTCCACCACATCTTTTACGTATACAAAATCACGCATCTGCTCTCCATCCTTAAAATCGGGATGATGAGATTTGAACAAACGCATCTGTTGGGTGTCTTTGATTTGGTGATAGGCGTGAAAAATAACCGAAGCCATGCGGCCTTTGTGGTATTCGTTAGGCCCGTATACGTTGAAAAACTTCAACCCTGCCCAGAAGAAGGGCTTTTTTTCTTGCTGCAACGCCCAATTATCGAAGTCATTTTTTGACTCACCATAAGGGTTAAGCGGCTTCAATTTAGGAATCTGCAGCTCGTTGTCGTCGTAGCCCAATTCGCCCAAACCATAGGTAGCCGCCGACGAAGCATACACGAGCGGGATTTGATAATCAATGCACTTCTGCCAAATTTTCTGCGAATAGCGGACGTTCAATTCATCAAAGACCGCATAGTCAAATTCGGTGGTATCCGTGCGGGCTCCAATGTGAAAAATAAACTCTACCTCGTAGTAATTTTGGTCTAGCCATTCAAAAAACGACTCGCGTTCGACCCGTTCCTGAATCTTTTTTCCGTCTAAATTAGGCGATTTTTCAATCTTTGAAAAATCATCAACTGCAATTATAAAATTGAAGTTTTCTTCGTTGAGCTTACTGATAAGACAGCTTCCGACAAAGCCCGCAGCCCCCGTGACAATAATCATACTGATAGCTTATGATAAGGCGTTTAACTAGTGGGTTTCAAATGGTTAGGTATGGTAAAAATACCTAGTAAAATATTTACAAAGGTAGATAATAATTCGAACAAAAAAACAGTTAAAATTCATAGAATAAATAATACTTTTCAAAGAATTAAAGTTCATTTATAAAGAACTTTCGTAAACGAGTTTTTGGTCGTAATTTTGTCAGAAATTAATACTGGAAAGTAAAGGCAGCGGGCTACTTGGCTTACTGCATATTCTTAAATTTATATGGTGTACGTAACACGTAAAGAACATTTCAACGCTGCTCACCGGGTCTATAACCCGAGTTGGTCGGATGAAAAAAACACGGAAGTATTCGGGATTTGTGCCAACCCTAACTTTCATGGGCACAATTTTGAGCTGTTGGTGACCGTAAAAGGAAAAATCAACCCCGAAACTGGCTTTGTGGTAGACATGAAATTGCTGGGCAATATGATGAAAACCGCCGTGATTGATAAAGTGGATCACCGAAATCTTAACCTTGACGTTGATTTTATGCAAGGTATTATTCCAAGTTGTGAAAACTTCATCGTGGAAATTTGGAATATTTTGGAGAAAGGGTTGGCGGAGCTTGCCCCAAATACTAAACTACATTATCTTAAATTGATTGAAACTCCCAAAAATTTTGTGGAGTATTACGGAGAATAACGTATTGTCAATCCCGCTTTTTGCCAATTTAAGCCATCCATTTTGAACAAGTCCCTCCTTCCTATTTCGTTTCTGACGGCCGCATTGGTCATCGTAGGGGTTTACCTATATTATATAAATCTTTACGCAGTCAATATTCCTATCACGGATGACTATGATTTGGTCAGGGTCAAATATATGCTATTGACCAACGATTTTTCGCTTTGGCAAAAAATACAGCTTTTGTTGGAGCCTGAAAACGACCACCGGATACTCGTGCCCCGTTCGATAGCGCTCTGTGTCTATGCACTTAAAGGATACATCGACTACCGAACCCTCATCTGGATTGTCAATGGCAGCTTAATGGGAATCTTGGGCTTTTGGTTGATTAGTTTTATAAAAAGGGGGTTTGGGTCGTGGTATTTTATTCCAGTATTGCTCTGGTATCTTACCCCTTTTGTATTTGATGTAACCTTATGGGGCATCAATGGAATGCAGCATACAACCTTGAACCTATTGGTTTTTGCCACTTTTTATCTTTTGGCTTACCATCCTGGGGCGGTTCCGACCCTTTTGGCTTTTATTCTGGCCTTTGCCGCTACATTTACCAACGGAAACGGTTTTTTGGTTTTTCCGGCGGGGCTTACTATGCTGCTTCTGGCCAAAGAGCGCACCAAATGCTTATGGTGGGGCGTAGGTATGGTGGCAGCGCTGCTGGCGTATTTTCTTAATTACAGCGTAGGGCAAGCAACCAAAGTGACCATATCCAGTGAGTTTATTCAAAACCTTATCGTCAGTTTTGCGGCCCTGTCGGGGGGCTGGTTAGCGGCATTTAAAGGGGCAAATCAAGACTTTTTGCTTTGGGGTGCATTTGGTGTTGGACTGATAACTTTATTCTCTCTGGTTATTTGGCTTACCCTCAATACCTTTTTTTCTCCCCCAAAACCAGTCAAAAACAAGCCCTATTTTTGGGTGGGAGTCTTCGTGTTTTCAGTGTTAACCATCGGCATTATTGCGGTTTCGCGGGGCGGGCGAGATGTATACTCGGTTTTCACCAGCCGGTATAGTCTGTATCCTTTGCACCTGCTGACGCTCGTTTACGTGATGCTATTGGTCTGGAAGCCTATTTCAAGGGCGTGGCTGTCGGGCGTGGCTGTCGCCTTTGGACTGACCTTTGCCGTAGCAAGTGTGTATCAATACCAAATCGACGTTGACGTTCGTCGCCGTAGTCTCGTGGCCGACCATTATAACTGGCGGCAACACCACAAACTCATTACGCATTTTCGGAGCGAGTTAGCTGACTTTTTTACCCAATCCGCTTATAAAAAAGGCCTTTATCGATTTACTGATTCGCCTTTGGCGGCGGCGGAGCCTTCCCTAGCCAAGCCAGTGGATACCACTGCTCTCCAACCATTACAACTGACGTTGAACAGCACTTCAAAGCCCGTTGATTTTTTTGGACATCCACAAACAGTTTGGCAATTTACGCTTGAAAACAACGATTGTCCTCAACCTGGACTGGATAAAGGAAATGGGGTTTTCGTTGTATTAAAATCCCGCCAAAATACCACTTACCTACTGCCCACTTGGCCGAGTCAGGCGGGAAAAAAGCGGTTTTTGACCAGTGGAGAACTATATCGACCTGGCTTTAAGGTAACGCTGTACAACGAGAACTTTCGACCCGACGATTATCAAATCGGCATTTTGTACTCCACCAAAGAAGGCAATAAACTTCAGTATACCTCCAACGTGCTTCGGCTCGATTCCCTTCGCGCTCAACTCCTGAAACGCCCATGAAATACTATCTCATTGCAGGCGAGCGCTCGGGCGACCTACACGGAAGCAATCTCATCAAAGCCATCAAACAACACGACCCCGAAGCCGAGTTTCGGGCTTGGGGCGGTGATATGATGCAGGCTGCGGGCGCAACGCTGGTAAAGCACTACGCCGAAATGGCATTTATGGGTTTTTGGGAAGTTGCCAAGAATTTAGGGACCATCTCAGGGTTTTTGAAAGCGTGTAAAGCCGACTTCCTTTCCTACCAACCCGATGTGCTGATATTGATTGATTATGCAGGCGTCAACATGCGAATGGCGCGTTTTGCCCACGAAAATGGCTTTCGGACGTTCTACTACATTTCACCCAAAGTATGGGCATGGAACCAAAACCGCGCCCTGAAACTCAAACGCGATGTTGACAAACTTTTTGTGATTTTTCCGTTTGAGAAAGCCTTCTTCAAACGCTTTGAATACGAGGTAGACTACGTCGGCAATCCACTTTTTGATGCCATTGCCGATTTTACGCCTAATCCGAATTTCTTGGTCGAAAATAAACTCGACCCTCACAAACCCATCATTGCGTTATTGCCTGGGAGCCGCCGGCAGGAAGTAGAACAAATGCTGACGCTCATGACTTCTACCAAGCCGCAGTTTCCTGAATATCAATACGTGATTGCGGGCGTCAGCAATTTGCCAGATGAACTTTATGAACCCTTTGAAAAAGAAGGCATTAAACGCGTAACCGACGACGCCTACAATCTGCTTTCGGTGGCTACGGCGGCGCTGGTCACTTCTGGCACGGCTACGCTCGAAACGGCCCTTTTTGAAGTGCCGCAGGTGGTTTGCTATAAAACGGGGGCGCTTAGTTATTTGATTGCCAAAAACTTGATTCGTGTTCCTTACATTTCGTTGGTCAATCTTGTGGCCGAAAAAGAAGCCGTTAAAGAACTGATTCAGAACGACCTTACGATTCCAAACCTGACGGATGAACTGCGGGCGGTATTGCCCAACGGCACACGCCGCGAAGCCCAACTTCAAGATTATCGACACGTAAAAGCACTCTTAGGCAAAAAAGGTGCCTCCCAAAAAACCGGGGAGCTGATGGTGAAGTATTTAAAATTAGCCAAAAAATAAAGCTCCCTCGCTTTACTTCCCTTTTCGAGATTTCCTCCACTCCAGAATTTATGCCTTAAGATTTTTGGGCATTTTCAAGGATTTCAACAATCCATAGATAATCAGTAGCACCGTAACCACAACCGAAAACCATTTAATCATTTTGAAAATTTCGCAAAAACTCGCTAATGTCATAGATTGCTCAGGGTAGCTTTTGAGCATCGTTACGATGGTGAGATTTTCTAGATAATCAAATACCAACGAAATAAACGGAAACAAGTTTACGTAGGCAAAAGGGGCGTAGGACTTCCGATAATACAACAAAGACAAAGTCACCGCAAACAAGAAGGAGTATACAATGGGGTAAATCACATCGGTGGTCATTTCAATCATTGCATAAAAAGCCCGCGCAGCATCTCCGTATTCTTGTACCATTTGCAAAGTGCGAGAAGGAGTAAATCCTATTGTCAAATCAATAGGCCCTAGAGTTTTACCCGATAGGCTATTCATCCTAATTTCTGCATTTTTAAGAAAATACGCTGGAAACGAAATGTACAATACCAATAACAGCACTAAGATTTTCCAATTTGAAAATCGATAAAAAAACGTTGAGAGAGCTTTCATGTATTCGTAGGTTTTGAGGATTTAACAAAAACTGGAATCTGAAAAAGGATAAAAACTTTACAGGCAAGAATAATAATAAAAACATTGTGCCAGTATCAGTAATCAATATTACGGCATCGGAAGCCTATTTTGACAAATAAAACGAAAAATAGCTCATATTTTCATACCCTTCTCGACAATTAGGCCCACTAATTGAAAAATACTAGGAGCAAAATGTGGTTGAATTTGCCCTAAAAAACCACCACTTGCTGTGTTTTAGCAAGTCAAATCACCCCAAAAGTTATGCTGATTGGCTTTTTTTTACCAATTTAGCAACCGCCGCCCAATCTCCACCTCAGCTAGGAGTATCACTGCCACCAGAGGTGTTTTTGTAACCAACCTAACTTACATGCAATCTGCTGACCCACAACCTAAAAACAATCAATTACTTAAAATCCTCGGCGTAGGTTTCGGTATTGCCGTCACCATCGGCGGCACGATCGGCACGGGTATTCTGCGCAAACCTGGCCCCATCGCCAACGCCCTCGGTGACCCATGGCTCATCATGGGTGTGTGGATACTGGTGAGTATCTACGCACTACTGGGAGTATTATGTACCATTGAGTTGGGCGTTACGTTTCCCAAAGCAGGTGCATGGTACGTTTATGCCAAACGGGCTTTTGGCGGCTACGCGGGCTTTGTGGTAGGCTTCAACAGTTGGCTCGGCACCTCTTCCGCTACGGCCTTCGGGGCCTTCACCATGAGCGAATATATCGCCTTGCTTTTACCACAAACCATTGGTTATGAATCTTTTATGGCGGTGGGCATTTTATTGGCCCTAGGGTTTCTCCATTGGATTGGCCTACGCACCGCCAGCCGTGCCCAAGAAATCATGAGCGTGGCCAAAGCCGTGGGTCTTTTTGCGTTTGTTGCAATTTGTTTTGTCTACGGCGACGCCGTTACGCCCACCCAAGTAGTAGAAACGACCGCCGACGCGGTACAGAAAGGCTCCATGATTGGGGCCATTATCTTTTCGTTACAGGCCATTTTTTATACTTACGACGGCTGGCATACCGCGGCCTATTTTGCCGAAGAAGATGCCGACCCCTCACGCAACCTACCCAAATCCATGCTCGGCGGGCTGGCGCTCATTGTGGCCATTTATTTACTGGTCAATGCCGCCATTCTGTACATTTTGCCTATGCCCGTATTGCAACAATCCAAACTCGCCGCCGCCGATGCCATTACATTGATTTTTGGCGAGCAATCGGGCAAAATTGTTACCTTCTTTCTGATGATTTCCATTCTGGGGATTGTCAACGCCCAGGTGATGTTTAACCCCCGTGTGCTCTATTCTATGGGCCGCGACGGGCTGTTTATTTCGCAAGCCACCCGCGTCAATGCGGGCGGTACGCCCAGCATTGCCATGCCGTTGTCGGTGGCCATGGCCGTCTTGTTTATCCTTAGTGGCAAGGAAGCCAGCGGTAAGCTCTCCGACATCGCCACGTTTTTCTTCGTCATTGGGTATACTTCAGGCTTTGCGTCGTTGTTGTACCTCCGCAAAACCGAACCCGACATTCCGCGGCCTTGGAAGGTACCCGGCTATCCCTTCATTCCGTGGATGGTGTTGATAGCCTCGTTGGCGTTTTTGATTGGCGCGGGTTTTCAAGGCCCTGGTAGCAGTGTCTATGCCCTTGGATTTCTGGCACTTAGTTATCCTTTATATTTGGGAGTGAAATGGTGGAATAGGGAGTAAAACTATATTTTAAATCAACTTTTTTGTAATTTTGATTTAACCAAAAAATTAAAGAAATGACTTTCCTAACGTTAGAAATAGAAAATGAACAGGATACCCGCTTGATTACAGAACTCGCAGAGCGCCTGCATATTAAGATAAAACAACAAGTAAGCTTGACCGACTCAGATGTGGTTTCTGAAACAGAACAACAGAACCGAATGTCTATTCTTTCGGAGTTTCGGGGCAAGTTAAAGGATTATAAGGCTTATATTCCTTCTAAATCAGAGTTTTACGAACAATGAGGGTTTTTATTGACAGCAGTATATTGATAGAATTTGAAAATGGGAGGCAGCCAGAACTTTTCGACGCCCTGCTGGCTTCAAATCATGAGTTGTTTATTAATGGAATTATAGCAAGCGAATATCTTTATCGGCTTCTGGGAATTTTGGGTGAAAAATCTCCTATGTCTGTCGCCGAAAGCGGCCAAATTCGCCAAACTCTTGAGAAGCACCAAACGGCCAAATTACTTTCGGGTTTCAACTTTCTTAACATTTCAAAATCTGCTGTTATTCATGCAATTGACTTGATGAAAAACCACAATCTTCTGCCAAACGATGCGCTGATTTTAGCAAGTTGCAAACTTGACAATATTACTATTCTAGCTTCATACGATTCCGATTTCACGGAGGCTTGCCAAAAAGAAGGTATTAGGCTCATTAAGAAGGTGGAAGATTTATAACCTGTCATCCACTTTTATACCATTTTAGAGTTAACTACTGGAGTTGTTCTTGGCTTATCAATACCCCTTCCAATGACCTCACAAAATCATTTTCGTAGTTGTAGTTGTAGTTAAGAAACATTGTAACTTTCTAAAAACGTGCAATACCATGAACACCCTCATTATCAAGCCACAAAACAAAAGTGATTATGAGCTTTTTGTAAATTTGGCCAAACGCCTGAAAGTCGAGTATGAAGAAGAAGTGATTGATGATGACGCCCCTACCAAAGAGGAAATTTTACGTCAAATCAAAGAGGATTATATCGCCCTCAAAAAAGGCACGCTCAAGACTAGACCTTTGACGGATATTCTTGATGAAATATAAAGTTACAGCATCCGAGCATTTTAGTAGAGAATTGAAACGCCTTGCAAAAAAACATTTGTCTCTAAAACAAGATGTAAAA
>JAIXPV010000776.1 GCA_027486105.1 Runella sp.
CAGTTGATTTCGACTACAAAGACTTGCGGAAGAACCAGATTCTAGCGCAACGATTCGTTGGCCTATTTATACACTCTAATACGCAAATTTGACAGTTCAAGGGAATCATTTTTCAGGTTTTCGGTAAAAGAGCCAATTTTGCATCGTCAATGTGAAACACATACAGCCATCGAAAACAATCATTATTTTATCATAGGTTAGGGTTTAGAAGCAGACAAAGTCGGGTTATTTGGCCCGACTTTGTTTTTTTATTAATCTTTCTCTCCTGCAACCCCTCTTTAAACAATTTCAAAACAGCTATCGGGTAGATTGAGAATAATGATGATATAATAAAAGAACCATTTATCGTATATTTGCGATATATAATTAAACAACCTATGGCCACTAACCGAAAAATGGATTTCCTTGCTGACGAAATCGTACTGGCCGATTTTGCAAAAGCCATTGCCCATCCCGCACGCATTGCGATCCTGAAAATACTCGCCCAACACAAAAGCTGCATTTGCGGCGAAATCGTAGAAGGCTTGCCGTTGGCACAGGCCACGGTCTCTCAACACTTGAAGGAATTAAAATCCATCGGGCTTATCAAAGGCAGCATCGAAGGTAAAACCTCATGCTACTGCATTGATTGGGAGGTATTCAACCAGTTTGTGAATCAATTTGGTGTTTTTGCTGAATTATCCCAAAATGCTTCGTGTCAGGCCCAATCTTGCTGCTAACGAGAGTCCGACGATAGTCAGACGGGGGGGCGTTCGGTACGTAGCAAAAAAGGCCGCCAATCGTCGTAGTAAAGCCAAAAAATCAGGCAGTTCCGTCCAAACCGTGACGGAAGCGTCGGTCGGTAGTCGGAATAAAAAATAAAAGGTCAGACGATAGTCAGACCAGTAACCTAAACTATTCACCGTATGCAACTTCTACCCGATTGTCTCTATCATATCTACAACCAAGGCAACAACCAGGAGACTATTTTTTATACAAGAGAGGATTATTTGAATTTTCTTCAACATACCCGAGAAAAAGTGCTTCCACATTGCCAAATCATCGCCTATTGTTTGATGCCAAATCATTTTCATTTCTTAATCAATACAACCCAAAAATCAATTAACCCTGTCAAATTAGGCTCATTATCAAGCACTTCGTTAAACAATGCTTTTAGGCTATTACTCAGTGGCTATGCCAACGAGTTCAACAAAAAACGAGGTAGGACAGGCTCTCTGTTTCGGCAAAAAAACAAATTCAAGAATTTAGAAAGCACAAACGAAAATTATCCTTTCATTTGTTTTCATTACATCCACCAAAACCCCTTTGTTGCGAAGTTGTGTTCTAAAATGGAAGACTGGGAATTCAGTTCTTTCAGCGATTATCTTGGCATTCGCAGTGGTACCTTAATGACCAAACGACTAGCATACGACCTCATTGGTATTAGTCAGCATGACTTTTATGAAGAGTCTTACCAAGTAATAGATGAATCAAAAATCAAATTTTTATATGATGAATGAATATTTCATTGTCGGGCTGCCCCTTTGACGGTCTGACTATCGTCTGACCTTTATCACATACAGGTCAGACGATAGTCAGACCCTAGCCCTAATTCAGGTCAGACGAGACCATAGCCTAATTCAGGCCAAACGATAGTCAGACTGTAGCCTATTAAACAACAATACAATGTCTCAAAAAAAACTTTCCTTTCTAGATAATTACCTCACTCTTTGGATATTTCTAGCCATGCTCATAGGCGTAGGAATCGGCTACTTTTTTCCTGAATCCGAAAGATTTATCAATAGTTTCAATGTGGGCACGACTAACGTACCGCTGGCGATTGGTTTAATCTTGATGATGTACCCACCCTTGGCGAAGGTGCGCTATGAAGAACTTCCCAAAGTGTTTTCCAACACTAAAATTCTAGCGCTGTCGTTGGTGCAAAACTGGATTATTGGGCCCCTGTTGATGTTTGGGTTGGCGGTTATTTTCTTACCAGATAAACCCGAATACATGACGGGATTGATTATGATTGGAATAGCCCGTTGCATTGCAATGGTCATCGTTTGGAACGACCTCGCCAACGGTGACCGCCTCTACGCGGCTGGCTTGGTAGCGTTTAATAGCATCTTTCAGGTGCTTTTTTACTCGGTTTACGCTTGGGTTTTTATCACCATCTTACCTCCACTTTTTGGCTTGACGGGCTACGAAGTGGATATTACCATCGGTCAGATTGCCCAAAGTGTTTTCATCTATCTGGGCATTCCGTTTTTGCTGGGCATTATATCCCGTTATGGTCTCACGGCACTGAAAAGTCGTCAGTGGTTTGAGGAGGTCTATTTACCTAAAATCAGTCCGATTACCCTAACGGCTTTGCTACTCACCATTGTGGTGATGTTTAGCTTAAAAGGGCAGTTGATTATACAGATTCCGCTCGACGTGGTCCGCATTGCCATTCCGCTCACGCTGTATTTTGGTATCATGTTTTTATCAGCTTTTTATCTTTCCAAACGGGCAGGAGCCAATTATGCCAAGTCCACTTCGTTGGCCTTTACGGCCGCTGGCAACAACTTCGAGTTGGGCATAGCCGTCGCCATTGCCGTTTTTGGAATCAATTCAGGGGCTGCTTTTGCCGCCGTTGTTGGCCCGTTGATTGAAGTACCCGTTTTGATATTGTTCGTGAATTACGCCCTCAAACAAACCCATAAATTTCAACCATGATTACTAGCGTAAAAAATTACTTTGATGCTCTCAACCTCAACGGGGTTACTGCCGAACGCCAAGCTGTTTTGCAACCCTTGGCAGATTACATAAAAGCAAAAATCGTATCACAACAACCTATCAATCTGACGTTTATCTGCACGCACAATTCTCGCCGCAGTCACTTGGGGCAAGTGTGGGCGCAGGTAGCAGCGGCTTATTTTGGGATTCAGAATGTTAACTCTTTTTCGGGAGGCACGGAAGCTACCGACTGCAATCCCCGAACGATTGCGGCTTTTGAGCGGGCAGGATTAAAAGTAACTAAGACCACTGAATCTGAAAATCCAGTGTACGAAATTAGTTTTGATGA
>JAIXPV010000099.1 GCA_027486105.1 Runella sp.
AACGCGGCCAGACGTGAAAAATCCAGATCGAATGTAACAATGACTGCGTTACTTTGCTGCGCATAGTCTCTGATATTTTTATCAAGTGTGTTGTGTGTTGGTCAATCCATGAGCGCTTACATGTGAGCATTCATGACCGGCTTCAAGAAACGGGACGCAATAATAAGCGGGTAAATTTTCGTCAAGCAAAAACCTCATGCCGCTTTTAATGGAATATACGTTTCCTGTAAACTTTGTGAAGCAAATTGCAAAGCTTCAGTAATGTCTTTTTCAGTAAGTTGTGGAAACGCTTCGAGCAACTGTTGAAAACCCATCCCTCCGGCCAAATGCGCCAGAAGTGATGAAACAGTAATTCGGGTTCCTTTTATTCGGGGCAACCCTTGGCAAACAGCAGGGTCTGCAACAATATGGGTGAAATTTGACAACTGGATTTCCATGACTTGATTGAATTGTATTGAGAACTCAAAAACGTATAGAATGAATCTGCGTTTTGAATTCTCAATTAATTTGTATTCATCCCTAACACGTATACGCCACCATGGCTTTCCGAATGGCCGCTTCCAGTTTATTGGCCAACGTTTCTAACTCCGTCTGGGTCCAACTAACCCGAATACCAAACGAAATCAAACGTCCGATTACTTCCTGTGTTTTTGGCAGTTCTACACTGGCGTAATCTTGCGGTGCGCCCAATACCTGCACGGCCAACTTGCCCGCAGTGCGCATTTCTTTGATGTGGTCCCACTGATTGATGAAATGGTACATATTGGTAAACCAATAATTGAAACCACCCACGCCAGCAGCATTGAGTTCATTTACAACGGATTGCGCCGAATCAGCGTCTGGCAACAAGAGATTTAAGAACGTAGCGGAGTCGCCGTCTGGGTCGGGGATACGCGCAAAACTCACGCCCGGAACATTGGCCAACCGGTTCATCAACCATTTTTTATGCTCATTGTTTTTCTCCACCATAAACGGTACCCGGCGCGTTTGGGCCAATCCTACGGCGGCGTGCAGTTCCGAAATACGGTAGTTAAATCCAATTATGGGGTGTTGTTCCATGCCGCGATTGGAACCGATATGGTCGTGGCCGTGATCAGAATAGGAGTCCGCTATTTTGTAGGCTTGCTCGTCGTTGGTGACAAATACGCCACCTTCACCCGCCGTGGCAATTTTAAAAAAATCGTAGGAATACGCTCCTGCTTTGCCCCAAAGCCCCGTGAAAGTACCTTTGTAACTCGCGCCCATGGCTTGTCCGGCGTCTTCGACCAACACCAGATTGTGCTCCTTGATGACCTCCATGATAGCGTCCATGTCGGCCATTTGTCCGCACATATGGACGAGGCAGACTCCTTTGGTTTGTGGCGTAATGGCCTTGCGAATTCCTTCGGCAGAGAGACAGAGGGTTTCGTCAATTTCGGCAAAAACGGGCAAGGCACCAATCATGAGAGCCGCCTCAACGGTGGCGATGTACGTAAAAGGCGGAACGATGATTTCATCTCCTGCACCGATGCCGGCGGCCACCATGGCACACTGGGCCGCCGTGGAGCCGCTTGATACCGCATGGGCATATTTGGCATTTACCACTTTACACACTTCAGCTTCCATCTCGCGGGCTTTCCAGATGTTGTTGCGTTGGGCTTCGTGGTTATAACGGAAAAAAATTCCAGTTTCTAATACATCGTTGATTTCTTTGCGCTCTTCGGCGCCGTATAGTTCGGTTCCCGGCATGGTAGTTTACTGTTAATTCATATTGATAGTGATTTCGCAAACTCAGACGCAGCAAAACGATTAAATGCGTCAAGGCCACAAAGTTAATGATTTGTAACGTAGCGACGTAACATTTTGTGCCTTAGTCACCGCCTATAAATGAAAGACCATATTGGACGCCAACGCAGGGTAGTTGACGGAAGTGTCGGTCATAAAGAGGAACGAAAGGGTATATTTTTTATGCTTAAAATGTTTTTTGGGGAGTTTTAGATAAAATAGCGGGAAGCGAATGTGGTTTCGGTCGTTGTTCAAGTCAATATTGACTATCATACTTTTTTCATTGTCAGGGTGAGTCAATTCATTGTGTGAACAGTCGAAAGGTGTATCGGCGGGATGAACAATGATAAATTGATGTACAAACCCTTTCATGAACGTAACTTCAGGCGTAGGATTGAGGATTTTTCCTCTAATAATTACGTGCTCCTTGGTATAAAATGCTTGGTCAATGTGCAGTTTGATGGCGTTGACTGGAAAGTGATTGAGGCTATCGTAGTAGGTTTTGTGGCGAAGTGGCCTTGGGATTTGGTAGTGATAAAAATTGTTGGTAGTAAGTTTGTTTAGTATGTTGACTTCAAAGCAGTTATATCCAGAGTTATTCAAATAATAATTCTCAATTTTGGAGATTAATAATTCTTTACGAGCTTCTGCTCCGCGCACCATTGGAATGAAAAACTTTAGATTGGTGGCGATGGAAAAAAGCAAACTTATCCCAAAAGCGCTCTTTTGAATTACGGCTGAATATCCCTTAAGAAAATCCCGGACTAAAATGACACTGCAAGCCCCAAAAACCATGGAATAAATGCGGTAACGCTCCGTAGTAGCCGTGTCGATGCCGTATTCGTAACGCATGATGGTCGTCATGCCAGCCATCATTAAGCAATAGATGACACCTAAGAAAACGAAAGGGTTTTGGAGGTAGTATTTTCGGTAAATCGCAATGCCCGATAATCCAATAAAAAGTGCGCCAGTGGGTAGTACCTTAAAGCCAATACTACCCGCAAAGCCAATAAAAAAAACGGTTGCTCGGGGAAGCTGGTAAAATAGTAGTTCAGAAGAGGGATGGCGATAGAGCGGTTGGTAATTTTGGTAATAACCTCCAACAAAAGCGAGGCAACTAAGAAGCCAGATTCCGAGGAGGCGGTACCGTTTTTGAAAAAAAAATATGACGCTGATAATGGCCATGAGGGCAAAGCCACCACTATTGGAGAAAATAGAAAGTACTGTGCAAAAAAAAGTAAGAAAAACGGCAACGGGTGAGTTTTTGAGCACAAAATGCAAAGCTGCCAATCCAAATACGACCGAAAACAAGTTGGAATTTTGCATCGGAATGAGGGTGTTGGAGGCGGTACAGATGATGATGAAGGCCACTGGGACAATCCACCATTTTTGTTCTCCGATATGTTGGTAAAACAACGCAACAATGAAAATCAGGCTTAGATTGCCAAGAATACTCCAAATCCTTAAATCAATCGAACCCATGAGCTGGAATTGTAGCAATGCCAGAAAGCGTGAAAGGGCAATGCGATGCTCGTTGTGTTGCCCAAAAATGATGACAATTTTATCCCAAGTCGAATCAGCTTCGTTGAGCTGATTAAACATATCCATGACGTAAATATCGTCACCAAATGGGATATTAAGGAGGTTTTTGTAAAGAACAAACGCAAGTAAAAGTACTGGTATAGCACAAAATACCAACCAAGGTTTCTTGGAAAAAAGCATGAATTAAAAGTGCTTTTACGCTTTTAGAGTTTTTCGTTGATAATCAGATGCTACCAAAGGTAGGGAAAAATACCTAAAAGTATAGTGTTAGCAGCTCAGCTAGGATAGCGGGGTATACTAAATGAATTAAAAATGAAACTTGTCGAATTGGTAGCTTATTCTAGCTGGCCAGTAAATCCTTTTTCTTTTAGTTCTTTGGCTGTTAATTGAAAAACACTCACTTTCAGAGAGATGGGCGAAAGCGGGGCGTCGAGTGAGTCGGTTTTGACGGCAGTGATGGCATCAACTACGTCCATGCCTTTAAAGACCTGGCCAAAAACCGTGAATTTATCGTCCAATCGGGCGAGGCCGTTTTTGTTTTGAACAATGTAAAACTGACAGCCCGCCGACAGCATTTCGGGGTTGTTGTCGCGGCCAGCTCCAACGGCACCGTATACATGACGTATTTCTTTTCTGAATTCGGGTTTTAACAGGTAAGGAGAGTCAGAAAATCCGGCGGGCGTATCGGGGCAACCACCTTGTGCCACAAAGTTATTGATGACTCGGTTGAACGTCAGCGTATCCCAGTAGTGTTGATTGGCAAGTTTGATAAAGCTCGCTTTATGGTTGGGCGTTTGGTCGTAGAGTTGGAAAAGTATCTCGCCTTTAGGGGTTTTGATTTGCCCTACGGTGTACGTTTTTTCTTTGTAAACAGAGCTTACAAGAACAACCGAAAGCGCGAGTAATGAGAGTGTTTTAAGCATAACCAGAAGAGTAGGAGATGGAGTTTTCTCAAAAATAAATAAGAATCAGCAAAATTGAAAAAGTGGCCATTCTGTAAATGGCCTCCGAGGTATTTTTAAATTTTTTACTCCTCTTCTCCCAATCCCTTCGTCAACTCTGCCTGTACCGTTTGTGCACCCGTGATAACGATGGGAACGGAATGTTTTTTTGAAAAAATGACTTCCACGAACCCATCTTGGGTCACGCCCGTTTTGATGTCGATGGGCTGATAAATGCCTTGGGGTGTTTTGATAAATACGTGGGCAGCTTCGCCAGTGCGTACCACCGCCGACTCGGGCAAGGTTTCGGCTTGTCGCGGGGAGGCTTCAAGTTTGCCGTTAATATATTGGCCCGCCAACAAGCGTATGCCGTTGAGGCTGGCGTAGGCGTTTACGGTACGACTCGTTGGGTCGAAGTTATTACCTAGACCCGTGATGGTGGCCGAGCCTCCCGTAAATATTACTTTTTGTCCTATTTTAACTTGTGGAAGGTCTTTCTCAAATACTTTCAACACCAGCCTGGCGCCCGACTGATTCACAATTTCAAACAAGGATTCGCCCGCTGAGATTGATTCCCCTATCGTA
>JAIXPV010000040.1 GCA_027486105.1 Runella sp.
CATTCCAAAATAAAGCGATATACCCAAATTCACCAAAACTGTGCCAAAATTTAAAAACGTGTATCTTTGCAGCGCTGTTCACAAAAGGCCATAACTATACGACTTTGCTGCCATCGGTTTTGATATATATTCTTCTCTGGATTTGGGATAACCGGTCGTTTGATACCATCTCGCGAAGCAACCGTGCCAAATTTGAAGCCCAGGAAGCCTACATGGAAGCTGATTTTAAGAAGGCGATGGAAGCATATCGAAATGTGTCGAGCAATTCCCTTTTTACCGAACCCTCGGCGCGGTTTAATTTAGCGCACTCGTATTTTCAATTAAAACAGTTGCAAAATGCGCGCCGCTATTATAAAAGATTAACACAGGTGGATGATGCTTGGCTGGCCTCGCGGGCTTACTCCCAACTGGGGGTCATTGAGGCCATAGATAAAGATACCTTACAAGCGCTCCAGTATTTTAAAGAAGGGATGCGCAAAAATCCTGAGAATCAGACTGCGCGTTTTAATTACGAATTTTTAAAAAAACGATATAGTGGTAAAGTTGAAGCTGAACCGCTTAAACCTAACGTTCAGAAAAAAGAGCAGACTGCTCAAGCGCCTTCTCCGTCTAACGTAGGGCAGGAGGTTTTGAAAACGGAAGAAAAAAAGGATTTGCTGATGCAGTTGCAAAATATGAAAATGAGCGAAGCGCAGGCAATGATGATATTGGACGCCCTCAAAGCCTCCGAAATTCAATATTTACAACAACAAAAACACCGTTCCCGCAAGCCCAATGACAACAGCAAAGGGAAATGGTGACCGCAGACAAACGAATTTATCCATCAAAAAGTAACTATTCAACGGTGCAAACACTTACCCAAACCAATTTTAACTTTCCTGGCCAAACGAGTTTCTACCGTGGCAAGGTCCGCGATGTGTACAGTTTCGAAAAGTTAGTGGTCATGGTCGCTAGCGACCGTATCTCGGCCTTTGACGTGATTTTACCACGTGCTATCCCGTTTAAAGGTCAAGTACTCAACCAGATAGCCGCCCATTTTCTAACCGCGACCGCCGATATAGTGCCCAATTGGTTGCTTGAAGTGCCCGACCCGAATGTAAGTATTGGAAAAAAATGTGAAACCTACCCCGTCGAAATGGTAGTGCGCGGCTACTTGGCTGGCCACGCCGCGCGTGAATATAAGGCTGGGAAACGCAGCGTTTGCGGAGTGACTTTGCCTGAAGGGTTAAAAGAAAACGACAAACTGCCCACGCCTATCATTACGCCCACCACCAAAGCCCACGAAGGCCACGACGAGGATATATCGAGGGAGCAAATTTTGGCGCGCGGAATTGTGTCAGAAGCGGAATATAGCCAATTAGAGCAATACGCTTTGGCGCTTTTTGAGCGAGGTACTCAAATGGCTGCCCGGCAGGGGCTGATTCTGGTGGATACCAAGTATGAATTTGGCCATGACGAAGGAAAAATTTTCCTGATTGACGAAATCCATACGCCCGATTCTTCCCGGTATTTTTATGCCGATGTCTACGACGAAAACCAACGTAATGGACTGCCACAGAAGCAATTATCGAAGGAATTTGTACGGGAATGGCTGATTGCAAACGGTTTTCAAGGAAAAGAAGGACAGAGCATCCCCGAAATGTCGGATGAGTGGGTAGGACAAATCTCGGCGCGTTACATAGAATTGTTCGAGAAAGTAACTGGAAAAACCTTTAAAAAAGCCAATACGGAAGATATTTTGGGCAGAATTGAAGAAAATGTGCTCCGTTCATTAACTTCGCACTAATATTTAAAATTCGTTGATTGTTAACCGTTAATCATTACCTGCGTTCCTGAACCTCTTAATCGTTAGCTTTTAACCATTGACCTTTAGACCACATCTATGAACCACCTCATTCAAAAACATGAGCAATACGCTCTCATCAGCGTCAAAGAAAATGACTTTGGAGGAGCATTTGCCACTGATTTGGAAAGCATTTCCCGCGATTTGTTTCGGGAAGGATTTCACAACCTGATTGTGGATTTTACACCCACCAATAGCATCGATGCTGCGGGTATCAGTACCCTTAAAAAAATTAACATGCTTTGCTCACGAGAGCTAGGGCTGATGGTACTCGTATCAGATAACGACAACTTTGTTGATCAACTGATTGATGGTAAAATTCGTGACGTTACCATTTTGCCAACCGTTGAAGAAGGAATTGATGCGGTTTTTATGAATGATTTGGAAAATGAATTCGGTGCTGAAAGCGACGACTTCGACGACGAAGATTTCGGCGAAGATGGCTTTACTAAGAGCGAACAACCCTGATGCATTTTTCGGTGATGATTTTGGGGGCGGGGTCGGCCAAGCCCGTAGCAAATAAGTACCCCTCGGCGCAGTTACTCACTTACGACAACGAATGTTTTCTGATTGACTGCGGCGAGGGCACGCAATATCGTTTGCTTGAACATAAAATTAGGCCCAGCCGATTGCGGGGTGTTTTTATCAGTCACCTCCATGGTGACCATTATTTTGGACTCATTGGTCTACTCTCAAGCCTCAATTTGGGAGGGCGGACCGAGGAGTTTTTCTTGGTGGGTCCGCGCGGTTTGGATGAAATCATCACCATTCATTTTAAATACTCCCAAACCCCTCTACATTTCCCGATTAATTACACCATTACCGATACGGAGTCGAGTTATCAGGTCTTTGAAAATCAGAATTTTACGGTGACTACGATTCCCTTAGATCACCGTATTCCGTGCGCGGGTTTTCTTTTTCGAGAAAAACCCCAAAAGCGTAAGCTCATCAAAGAAAAATTGACAGATGATATCCCCTATGAGTATCTTCGAAAACTAAAAAACGGCGAAGATGTTGTCGACGAAGCTGGTAATGTACTCTTTAAGTGTCTCGAATTTACGACTCCTGCGCCTCCTCCCCGGAGTTACGCTTACTGTTCAGACACCCGCTACAATGAGAGCATCATTGAGGTAATTAAGGGGGCAGATTTGCTCTACCACGAAGCTACGTTCCAGGATGAATTGGAGCAACAAGCTTTTGAACGATATCATGCTACGGCCACACAGGCAGGAACCATCGCGGCCAAAAGTCGCGTCAAAAAATTGTTGATTGGTCACTTTTCCTCTCGTTACAAGGAGTTTAGCGGATTTTTGGCAGATGCAAAATCCGTTTTTCAGGCGACCGAAATTGCCGAAGAAGGAAAAGTGTTTGTGATAGAGTATTCCTGATGATGTGTGTATTCGGTTTCTCCAAACCGAATGAAAAATGTAGCTCCTTAAAATTTAGGTATACTGGTAGCCTATTTTTTATTTAGAGAAACTACTTAGTTTTTTAATCTGGTGCAATGAGCGGGACAATTTGCTTCAGTACGATTATGCTTACTTTTAAGCATTAACTCCCTTGGGTAATTATCCCGCCCTGCTTAGCAATTATTAGCGTACTTGCCCCCGGATTTCTCCTCCTGGGAATTTGTCGGAGTGAACATTAACATACACCCCCTGTGCTTCCATCGCATCAATTAAATCCGACAGCGGCTTGCCCAATAATGCTCCCTTCAGTGAAGCACTCGTAATGGTGCCCTCAGCAATAACTCCCTGTGGACTAGGTTCGGTACGACCAACCAAATCGACAACAACCCCTCCATTGGCACCCTTTGCACCCAAATGCAAGTGGCCGAAACGAACGGACTCGATGTTGGCTACAATAAGCTTGTAGGTTAGGGCTGTGCCGTCCTTGCTCAATTTAAAGGTTGCTTGACCAGTGGCATTGGTGACGACTGGCACAGGAACCTCCTCGTCACCGGTCAGGTGGGCACTAAAGTTGCCGTTAGCCTTTCTTGCACTAGCTTCGCGGGTGTTGCTAGTCTCTGAAACTAAATCGATAGATTCCTTTTGACAGCCGTTTAATAATAACCCAACAGCCAATAAAGCGCAAATACCTACTGAGTTTTTCATGAGATGGTTTATTTAGATTTAGTTACTCGTTGATAAATAACCACGACCTAACTTTCTGTGCTTCAATAATGTTTTAACGTGAAGCAGGTTAAAATCAAAAAAAAACTCCAAAAAAGCATACCTTTTGCAAGGCAGATTTGAAACTAAAATTGACAATACCAGACCTGCAGCACAATAAGTTGTGCGGTTAAAATCTGATTGACCTTGTTTTGGGGAAATGTAGCTTCCGGGCGGAAGTCATCTTGGGAACTAGGCTTACTTCACTCTCAAAACATGCAAACGATGGCGATTTCCGACGCGATAAGTGGGGAAGCTAAGTTGTTTACAAAGAATGCCTAAAGACGCAATACCGCCCGAAATTAAGGCTGATTCTGCCGTAAACTGAACCCCGAATTCTAGCCCGCCTCGGTAAATAAAGGTGTCGCTAATTAAAAAAATCCCACCCGCTACGGGCAGCATATAAGCACCCTGTGTAACCCAGGGAATTCGGCGGTAAATCTTGATTTTTCGAACATCCCTCAGTTTTACTTCGGTATGAATATGTTCATTGAGGATTTCGTTGAATTGGGTAAACGTAAAAGAACTATCAGAAACGGATATGATATTTTCCCTAATTTTTTTTCGTTGTCCTCTAATTTTAAATAGAATTTCGTCACCAGCGTAAAAACGATGGCGCTTGATTTTACCTATTCCATACACATCCAGCACCAAGTATCGTCCCTCTGTTTGGAGGTAGGTTTGGTAACGGGGATTTTGTTTTAAAAACAACTCTCGGTCACTCAGGATTTCCTGTGCGTACGAAGCCCAAAATGAGGTAGAAAGAAAAAATACTAAGTAAAGAGAACGCATATCCTACGGCTATTTTGAATAGAACGTAAAAGAAATACTTTTCTTGCTAAGAGGGGAATGGCTGCCCTTACGAAATAATTAAAAATTCAGGAAGGAATTGAATATGAGGTAATAAGATTCAGTTTTTTTGATTAAAATCATAAAAAAAGCCCTGCTTTTGGCAGGGCTTAACTATTAGAAAGACGTTTTTATGCTTTATGCATGGGCAAAGGCTGGGTTAAACATCCCGATTTCCTTGGCTTCCAATAGGGACTCACCCATCAGGAATTCATCCACTTTACGGGCAGCTTCGCGTCCTTCAGAGATAGCCCATACGACCAAAGATTGTCCACGGCGACAGTCGCCAGCGGCAAACACCTTTTCAACCGAAGTTGCGTAGCTGTTTTCGGCCGCTTTGATGTTTTTGCGAATATCGGTTTCGACGCCAAACTGCTCTAAGAGGCTTTGTTGAGGATGCACAAAACCAGCGGCAATCAATGCTAAGTCGCACGGAATCAGGCGTTCATTTTCGGTGATAGGCGCTTTACGGCCATCTTCAAGGGTCCGCTCACCCGTAATATCGGCAATGCGCAGATGTGTCAATTTCTCACCGTCACCCACAAATTCTTGCACGGCAATGGCCCAAAAACGCTCACATCCTTCCTCGTGCGAGGTAGATGTACGCTTGGTCAGAGGCCATAGAGGCCAAGGTGTTTTTTCATCCCGAACTTTATAAAAGGGTTCGTTTTTATCGTCGTATTTAGGGGCTGGCATTACTTCAACCTGCGTGATGGTCGCCGCTTTATGGCGGTTGGAAGTACCCACACAGTCGGAGCCTGTATCGCCACCGCCGATGACCACTACGTGTTTATCAGTGGCCAGAAGTTCGCCGTTGCTGTATTTTTCGCCCCGGTGGTCTACCACGCGCTCAATATTGGAAACCCGCTTGTTTTGCTGGCTTAAAAATTCCATGGCTGGATGAACTCCTTTACCAAGGTAGGTCTGCCAACCTGGGATTGTAATGGAGCGCGGTTCGGTAGAACCGATGGCTAGTACGATGGCGTCAAAGTCGCGCATCAATTCTTCTGACTTAACCGTTACGCCCACGTGTACGTTGGTTTTGAAGGTTACTCCTTCGGCTTCCATTACCGCCACCCGACGCGCCACCACGGTTTTTTCCAATTTGAAATCAGGAATGCCGTAGCGAAGCAGTCCTCCAATTTGGTCGGCGCGTTCAAAAACGGTTACCCAATGCCCAGCGTAGTTTAACTGCGCTGCCGCGGCTAAGCCCGCAGGGCCAGACCCGATAACGGCAACGTGTTTGCCAGTCCGCTTTGAAGGAATACGGGGTTTAACGTAACCTTTTTCGTAGGCAGTTTCGATGATTGACTTTTCAATAAACTCAATAGCCACGGGTGGCTTATTGATGCCCAACACGCAAGAGGCTTCGCAAGGGGCGGGGCAAATGCGTCCCGTAAATTCGGGGAAGTTGTTGGTGCTGCTCAAAATTTGGTACGCGTATTCCCAGTTGCCTTCGTAGACAGCATCGTTAAATTCAGGAATAATGTTACCTAGAGGACACCCGTTATGGCAAAACGGAATGCCGCAATCCATGCAGCGGGCGGCCTGCTGTTTTGATTGCGTTTCGTTGCCGATAGGCTCAATTTCTTTGTAATCGGTGCGGCGTACTTCGACGTCGCGTTTTTTTGGCAACTCACGGCCAAATTCTATGAATCCGGTGGGCTTTCCCATTTTTTTTAATCAGTAAGCGGTTCGCCGCTGCGATGAGTGAGTGAGTAATGGAACGAATACTTTTGTTCAGTCCTTTATTCGTTCATCAATGTATTTTTTGACCAGCCTTTTTACAAAGACCTTACAGGCTTTCGCCTGCAAGGTCCTACTTATTAAGGGATGGGTTAATTGTGCGCTACGTCCACGACGATGTCTTGGTACACTACATTTTTATCAGCCAATTGTTGTGACAGACTGATACTGCGACTTGCAAGTGCTTTCTTGAAATCGCTGGGCATTACTTTCACAAACTGACCGATGTAGGTATCCCAATTCTGCAACATCATAAAGGCGACGTTACTGGTCGTATATTGGAAGTGTTTTTCGACGAATTCTCTGACAATCAGGTGGTCTTCTTCGGTCAGTTCCTCCAGATTTACCATTTCGCGGTTCACTTTCGGAGCAAAATCACCATTTTTGTCCCATACATAGGCTACTCCCCCCGACATACCAGCAGCGAAGTTGCGGCCTACTTCTCCCAAAATCAGGGCCAATCCACCCGTCATGTATTCCAAACCGTGGTCACCTACACCTTCCACAACTACTTTTGCCCCCGAGTTACGGACGCAGAAACGCTCACCAGCGGTTCCGCGAATAAATGCTTCGCCAGCCGTGGCGCCGTAGAAGGCTACGTTACCGATGATGATGTTTTCTTCGGGTTTGAAGGTTGCTTCACGGTCGGGATAAACGATGAGTTCGGCGCCGCAAAGTCCTTTTCCGAAGTAGTCATTGGCGTCTCCTTCTAGCTCGAGGCGAATACCACTTGTGTTGAAGGCTCCAAAACTTTGCCCAGCGGTTCCTCTGAACTTAAAGTGAATGGTGCCTTTGGGTAGACCAACGCCGCCAAACACTTTCGAGATTTCGTTGGAAAGCATATTGCCTACCGAGCGATTCAGGTTATTGATAGTGTACTCACCGTAGACTTCTTCCGAACGTTGGAGGGCTGGTTGGGCGGCCTCAATCAATTTCCAGTCGATGACATCGGCAATGCCGTGATCCTGCTCTTCTTGTTTAAACTGTGCGACGTCTAGGCTTACGGGTTCTTTAAACAACATGGCGCTGTAATCCAAGGCTTTATATTTCCAATGCTTGATGTCGTCGCGCATTTCTAGGTACTGCACCTGACCCACCATTTCGTTGATGGTCCGGAAGCCCAACTGCGCCATGATTTCACGCAATTCTTCGGCCATGTACGTAAACATATTCACGACGTATTCTGGCTTACCCGTAAACAACGCCCTTAACTCTTTGCGCTGGGTGGCAACGCCGACGGGGCACGTATTTAGGTGACATTTGCGCATCATGATACACCCCGCCGTGACGAGCGCTGCCGTGGCTACGCCCCATTCTTCCGCACCGAGCAGCGCGGCAATCGCCAAGTCGCGTCCAGTACGCATTTGACCGTCGGCCTGAATCGTAACGCGCCCGCGTAATTTATTTTTAACGAGGGTTTGGTGGGTTTCGGCCAAGCCAAGCTCCCAAGGCAAACCAGCATGACGAATCGAACTCAAAGGCGAAGCGCCCGTTCCGCCATCGTGACCAGCAATCAAAATATGGTCGGCGTGGGCTTTGGCTACCCCCGTCGCTACCGTTCCTACGCCTGCTTCCGATACCAGTTTTACGCTGATACGAGCGGCGCGGTTGGCATTTTTAAGGTCATAAATCAACTGGGCCAAATCCTCAATCGAATAAATATCGTGGTGTGGCGGTGGTGAAATCAACCCAACACCTGGGGTAGAGTGACGAGTACGTCCAATCCAGTCGTCTACTTTATGGCCAGGCAGCTGCCCCCCTTCTCCAGGCTTAGCGCCTTGGGCCATTTTGATTTGGAGTTCCTGCGCATTACTTAAATAATGGCTCGTTACGCCAAAACGTCCTGAAGCAACCTGCTTGATGGCCGACGACATAAAGTCTCCGTTGGGCAGAGGCTTATAGCGAAGTTCGTCTTCACCACCTTCGCCCGAATTTGACTTGCCGCCGATGCGGTTCATGGCAATGGCCAGCGTGGTGTGTGCCTCCCACGATATAGAACCAAATGACATGGCTCCCGTGGCAAAGCGTTTGAAAATATTTTCGACTGGTTCGACCTCTTCAATCGGAATGGATTTCCCTTTTCTGAATCGCATCAACCCGCGCAGGGTGAGGGCTTTTTGGGTTTGGTCGTCAATGAGTTTCGAGAATTTCTTGAAAATTTGATAACCTTCCTCACCGCCTTTACGGGTCGATTGTTGCAACAAGTGAATGGTTTGCGGATTGAAAATGTGGGCTTCGCCGCGTTGTTTCCACTGGTAAAAACCACCCACTTCCAAACGTGGATTGACAACAGGGGTTTCGGGATAGGCTACTTTGTGGCGGACGATTACTTCCCGCGCAATTTCGTCGATGCCCATACCGCTGATGCGTGAAATGGTTCCCGTAAAATATTTGTCAATAACGTCTTTATTTAAGCCTAAACACTCAAAAATCTGCGCTCCTTGGTACGACTGAAGCGTCGAGATGCCCATTTTAGAGAAGATTTTCAGCAACTCTTTGTTAATGGCTTTGATGTAGTTGGCGTTTAATTTTTCATTGGTAAACTCCCCATTGATCATGCCGTGGCGGTTCATATAGGCCAATGTTTGGAATGCCATATATGGACAAACCCCCGAAGCACCGTACCCGATAAGGGTAGCTACGTGGTGGGTTTCAAACACATCTCCCGCTTCCACTAGAATGCCAACTTTTCCACGTAATCCTTTGCGAATCAAGTGGTGGTGAATAGCTGATGTAGCCAACAACGATGGAATAGGGGCGTGGTCGGAATCAATGGCGCGGTCTGATAGTACCAAGATCTCAAAACCATCTTCAATGGCATCTTCGGCGTAGCGACAGATACGCTCTAAGGCGCGGGTGAGTCCTTTGCCGCCATCAACGGATGAAAAATAGGTGTTGATGGTTTTAGCTTGAAAATGCGCTTTGTCTACCCAACGAAGCTTGTCAAACTCTTCAATGGTCAATACTGGCTGATCCAGCTCAATCTGACGGCAGTGAAGGGGCGATTCTGTGAGTAAATTTTCGGTTGCACCAACAAACGAAATCAATGACATAATCGACCGCTCCCGGATTGAATCAATCGGCGGGTTGGTAACCTGTGCAAAAAGTTGTTTGAAATAATTCGTCAGGTGTTGGCTTTGCTCCGACAATACGGCCAAAGGTACATCCACCCCCATCGAGCCGATGGCTTCATAACCCGTTTCGGCCATTGGCCCTAATACCATCCGCAAGTCTTCTGACGAAAAGCCGAAGGCGATCTGACGTTTCAGTAACGACTTGTCATCATAAGGCGTAAACGGACGAGGAGAAGGCTCCAAGTCAGAGAGTTTGATTTTATTTTCGTCGAGCCATTGTTGATACGGCTGACGTGAGCAAATGTCGGCTTTCAACTCGTCGTCAGGAATGATGCGGCCCTGTTCCATGTCGACCACAAACATTTTACCCGATTGCAAACGGCCTTTTGATACTACCTTGGCAGGATCCACGTCCAATACCCCCGCTTCAGAGGCCATGATGACCGTGTCGTCGTCCAAAACCCAATAACGAGAAGGACGCAGACCGTTACGGTCGAGGGTTGCACCGATGATTTTACCGTCAGTAAATGAAATCGACGCGGGGCCGTCCCAAGGTTCCTGAATAGCAGCGTGGTATTCGTAAAAAGCACGGCGCTCGGGGTCCATGGCTTCGTTGCCGTCCCATGCTTCCGGTACCACCATCATCATTACGTGTGGCAGTGAGCGACCCGATAAGTATAAAAGCTCAATCGCGTTGTCAAGGTTGGAGGTGTCGGAATTGGTAATGTCGCAGATTGGCAGCAACATATCCATTTCTTCTTTCGTAAATTTATCCGACCAAAATGACTTCTCTCCCGCACGAATCCAGTTTACGTTTCCGCGTACGGTGTTGATTTCACCGTTGTGGGCTACATAACGGAACGGCTGGGCTAATTTCCATGAAGGAAAAGTGTTTGTAGAAAAACGTGAGTGAATGATGGCAAATGCCGAAACGACCGATTCGTTGTGCAAATCGGGAAAATAATATTTTAACTGTCCCGTCGTCAATTGTCCTTTGTAGGAAATCGTACGGCAAGAAAGCGAAGAAAAGTAAAAGTGAGCTTTTGACCCCACCACTGAGTCGTAAATCAGACGGGTGGCGTATTGGCGAAACACAAATAGTTTGCGCTCAAAACCAAGTTCATCGGCGACCGAATCTGGGCGTTTGATAAACAATTGTTCAACCTGAGGCTCTACCGAAAGAGAGCCTTCCCCTAATGTATCATTGAGCGTAGGCACACGGCGGTAGCCGAGAAGTTCCAAGCCTAACTTTTTCAACTTGCGGTTGAGAATGTCGCGGCATTCTTCACGCAGCTTTTGATCTTTAGGAAAGAAAATCATCCCGACGCCATATTCACCAGCGGAAGGAAGGGGGATGTTTAATTTGGCGCATTCCTCCACAAAAAATTCGTGAGGGAGCTGAATGAGGATTCCCGCACCGTCTCCGGTATTAGGGTCACAGCCACAGGCACCGCGGTGGTCCATGCGTTCAAGCATGGTGATAGCATCAGCTACCATTTGGTGCGACTTACGACCTTTCATGTTGGCGCGGAAACCGATACCGCAAGCGTCGTGTTCAAACTCGGGGCGATATAACCCCAGTTGGGCAGGCTCTGACATGGTTTTGTAGTGTATTGGGGTTGGGTGAATGGCCTAAGTGTGTTAGATTACACTTGGGCTTTAACAAAAATCGGCACTCTGTTTTTTGAATAATCACACGCAATTTACACAAAAAATTATTTGGTACAACAACGTTTTTGCCGAATAATGTATATGTTATTGGGTGTTATTAAGAATATATTAAATAATCTTGAAATTTTACAATTTGGTAAAGCAATCAAAATAAGTTTTACAAAATTTTAAATAAATGAATGAATTGTTGATTGATTATTTAAAAAAAGGTAAAAATATTGAAAAATAAGCAAATAAGAAAAGTTAAATACTCATTTGTTTTGATTTTTCTCGACCAACTCAATTGTTCGGGAGAAAGCGCTCAAACTATCCCATTTTTCGTGTCCAGGAACAACAAATTTAATATCGGGGAATTTTTTTCGCACGTTGTTTACCGATTGGCGCCATGTTTTGAGGTTGGCGTCTGCAATGTTTCCGATTCCCATGGCTACATAACTCTTAATCAGACACCCTCCGACCAATACTTTTGAGTCGGGAAAATACACCACAATGTTATCATCGGTATGCCCCGCACCCGGAAAATAGGTTTGAGCCGTGGTGGTTCCTACCCTGAAGGTCGTGTCTTGCGGCAAAATACCTTCGGGCGCGGGAAGTCCCTGCGCTACCGTTTTCTGAGCAGTGAGCGGAGTGCCGATGATTTTAATGCCCCGTTGCTGAAATGCTTTCACCCCTCCGATTCTGTCTTCGTGGGCGTGAGTCACGATACAAAGCACCACTTTTTGTTTTAATTCTTGCTCAATTTTCTCCAGCAGCAGCTCTGTTTGTGCTAAACCCCAGCCTGTGTCAATTAAAACAATGCCCGCCGTTGTGCTGACAATCAGCCCATTAGACAGAAACGGGCTGTTTTGGTACACTTGATAGGTAGTGTGGACATAATGGTTGGGAACCAGCGACGTAATCTCGACGGAGGGCAGTTGGCAAATGCCTTGAAAAAGAACGAAAAAAGGAATGAGAAGGAATAAAAAAGCGTTTTTCATACGGTTGAGAATAGATAATTGTAGGGTAAAGATACAAAATAGTTGAGCCTCTGCCTTCAAAATCCTACCTTTGCAC
>JAIXPV010000322.1 GCA_027486105.1 Runella sp.
CAGAAAAATACAGGCTCAGGCGGTAGCGGCCGTCGTCGATGTCATTGCCCAAAAACGCCCATTTGCCATCCTGTAACGTTAATATTTCAACGCTTGCGGTATTGGGAATATCGGTTTTGATAGAGGCAGTCCAACTTTCACCTCTGTCCGAAGATTCGCTGATGTGGACGCGCGTAGGCTCGTCGCCGCTGTCGCGCAGGTACGCCACCAAGTTTCCGTTTTTACGTTTTGCCAACGCGGGTTGAATCGGCCCACGCCCTACGAGTGGCAGGCTTGGTTTCCACGTCGTACCAAAATCGTCAGAAATCGCCATCATTGAAAAATTATACCCATCCGAATAAAGCGGCAATACAATGCGGCCATTTTCCATAAGTAGCGGTTTGATGCGGGTCATCCAGCCAATGCTGCGTTTGGGCGCGTCTTTGGAGGCTTCGATGATCATATTGTCGTATTTGGGCGCGTAACCAGCCCATCCTGCCGTATATTCGGGCAGTTTCTTGAATTTTTCGGCTACTTCTTTGGCAAAACGCTCGTCGGGTTTGAGCAAAATATTGTCCTGCCAACTCCACACGGGCGGGCCGCTTTTGGCGTAATCGGTTGAGGTTTTAAAACGTAAAATAGACTGTTCCCATTGGTTAGCCTGTACCGCAATCCAGACCAAAAACAGTTTACCTTGTTGATTCAAAAACAATACAGGGTTGCAATCGGGCAAGTGGGGGGTATCGGCCATTTCAAAAGGTTCACTCCAAGTGGTTTCGCCTTTTTTCAAACGAGCACCCATGATTTTGACATCGTCGGCGGTGCGTTCCCCGCTCCCGTAAAACCACACAGACAGAAAATCGCCATTGGGTAAATTGACCAAACTGCTGCCGTGGACGTGTTTTTCCTGACCGGGAAAAATTAGCGTGGAGTGGATGATGGATGACTGAGTGAAAGCCGTTTGGAAAAAGAGAAAGAAGACAAACGTAAATAGAGATTTCATTGATTTGTTATTTTTTGGAACACAGAGTAACACAAAACGGTCCGCCGCAGCGGTTTAGCCCGGAGTTTCGCAAAGAACTCTTGCTCAGCGCCACTCTGTGAACGACTCTGTGTAACTCTGTGTCCTGTTTTTTTATTTAACTTTCTTCCGGCGCTCCATCACTTCGCGCCAAGTAGTGAGGATGATGCCCTGCGATTGGATGTAGGCTTTCAGTTCGGGGTCCATCATCGACAGCATATCGGCGTAGCGTGAGCCACCCGAGGCGCTGATGTGCTTAAAGGCATCGGTGACATCGCTGCTGTGGACGATAAACATGGCCAATCCGGGCTGCATATTGTTGAGGGTTTCGATGAATTTTTGGGCTTTGTATTTCCCCCATTCTTCGGGCGTCGGATTAGGTTTTTCGGGTTTCCAATCGCCGCTTATGGTGTGTAAATCATCCAACACCGGCAAACCTGATTGCCATATTTTCTGTCCTACGACTCCCGACATTTTGGTTAATTCGGGCTCGGGCAATTTCATCCCTTCCTGCCATTTGCCTTCGGCTTTCATGCGTTTGATGAGGGGGTATTGCTGACATTCGATGAGCAATTTGTTGTTCCCGCCTGGAAACATGACCGGAATGCCGTATTCTACCCCGACTTTGATATAACGCTCCATGAAAGGAATGTGCGCAAAGAGTGTTCCCATGTGCGAGTCTAAGTGGGTGGGTTTTAGGCCCATGCGTAATGCTTTTTCCACTTGCGCTCTGATCTCTTTTTCTACGTCGTCGGCAGTACCGTTTTTCACTACTTGCGCTACTTCGTGCCACAGGTTGCCTTCTTTATCGACCAAACTCGGTACGTTTTGAAAGCCCGCCACGGGTCCCCAACGATAATCGCGCCACTCCGACGTCAGCGTCAAATGCACACCCGCGTCCAGATTGGGATTGCTTTTTTGAATGTAATTCACAAAACTCGCCGACCATGAGCACGGAAACATGATGCTGCACGAGGTAGCGACGCCCTGTTCAACGGATTTGATGGTTCCTTGGTTGGAAGAATACGACATACCCGGGTCGTCCACGTGGAAAATGACAACTTTAGCACCTTTGGGCCAGCCGAGTTTTTCGGCGTAGGTTTGCTGGGCTTGGCTGATGAAGGCCGTTGTAGCCAGCAATGTTGCCGTGGCAAGGAATTTTAATTTGTTGATTATCATCTGGTTTTTTCTTTTTGTCATGCCGTAGGCATCTAAAACCTTTTATTTAGTGGAATAGCTTAACCACAAAGTACATTAAGAATTACGCAAAGAACACTAAAGTAAAACTTGGTGAACTTTGTGAGAAATTAAAGTAATATGCTTTGAGTTCTTTGTGTTTAATCATCATTTGTAAACTTGTTTATCACTTTAAAGTGCTCTGCGAATACGGCGCGGCATCTTTCCCAGTTGCCCACGATTTATTGGGTTGGTCGCCCATCACAAATGCCAATTCTCCGCCAGCCATGATTTCGGAATGGTCAATCCAGCTTCGGTCAAAGGCTTTGCCGTTGAGCGTGGCAGATTGGATATAGCGGTTTTTAGAAGAGGTGTTTTGCGCAATGATTTTAAACGTTTTGTCTTTCCCCACGTTAAATTCAATTTCTTCAAACACTGGACTGCCAATAGCGTATTGCGTACTTCCTGGTGCGACGGGATAAATACCCATGCTGCTCAATAAATACCAAGACGACAGCGAACCCATGTCTTCGTTGCCGCATAGGCCACCTGGGCCAGTGCGGTAAAAACGCTCCATGATTTCACGCGCCCAATACTGGGTTTTCCAAGGTGTGCCGGCATAGTTGTACAGGTAGGCCACGTGATGCGACGGTTGATTCCCGTGTACGTATTGCCCGATGGTTCCTACAACACCCACATATTTGGGCGTACTGATGGAAGCCTCCATCGAAAAAAATGTATCAAGACGTTGGTTAAAAGGTTGATTTCCACCCAACAATTGAATCAGACCTGCGGGGTCGTGCTGCACCGACCAGAGATATTGCCACGCGTTGGATTCAGTGTAATGACGGTTGGGACGACGTCCTACTAACAGTGGGTCAAAGTAGCGGTAGTAATGATGTGCTCCCACAGAATCAATGGTTTGTTGATTGGTTCCGATGGCTTCCAACCACGTGCCGTTTTCGCGGCGCGGACGCATAAAAGCCGTGGATGTGTCAAATACGTTTCGGTAATTCTGAGCACGTTTGCAAAATAGCGCAGCGTCTTCCTTTTTGCCCAATGCTTCAGCCAATCGGGCAATGCACCAGTCATCGTAGGCCAATTCCATTGTGTTGGGAACAGACTCGGTGGTGCGGTCGGCAGGCGCGTAGCCCAAGCGGATATAGTCGGCCAGGCCGGCCCGACCGGCGGAGGCGGGAATATTGGCGGGTGGAGATTCTAGGGCTTTGCGGCGCATGGCGGCGTACAATCCCTCAATGTCCCAATCTCGGTAGCCTTTAAAATAAGCGTCCACGATGACGGGAATCAGATGGTCGCCGACCATGCTTGGCCGATAGGTATTGCGGAAATGCTGCGCAGGAAGCCAGCCAAATTCGGTGGTTTTGGCGGCAATGGATTTTACAAAATCGTTGACGTGGTCAGGTGCTACCAGTGTCAACAGCGGGTGTTGGGTGCGGTAAGTATCCCAGCACGAAAACGAAGGGTAAAAGTCGTATTTTTGAGCGGTATGCACTTTTTTGTCCATGCCCATGTACTGCCCATCCACGTCCTGCCCGATGTATTGGGCCAACAAACTACGGTAAAAAGCGGTGTAGAAAACCTGCTTTTGGGCTTCATCGTTACCTTTGACCGCCACGCGTTTGAGTTCTTCATTCCAAGTTTGACGAGCGTCGTTTTTCACTTTGTCAAAATCCCAATGCGGTACTTCGGCCTGTAAATTCTTCTTGGCACCTTCTACACTCACGTGCGAAATCGCCACTTTGACTGTGACTTGGTCATCTTTTTTGGTTTTATAACCCACAAAAAAGCCGACATTCAGCCCTTTTTCTTCGTTTTTGTACGGCCAATAGCCTTCCGATGATTCGGGAGTGATGTAGTCATTGTCCCATGTACCGTAATATTCAAACGGGCGGCTGAATTTTGCCACGAAGTAAATCATGGTGCCATTGGCATCTTTGTAGCCTTCGAGGGTGGAATCATTGGTCATTTTTACCAACGATTCGCCACTTTCCGCATTGCCGCCGATTTCGTGGCCGATGTCTAGTAAAATAGTAGATTTGCGAGATTCGGGAAAAGTATAACGGTGTACCCCCACACGTTTGGTGGCAGTGAGCTCGGCCTTGATGTGACTGTCTTTCAGCAACACGGAGTAATAACCCGGCGAAGCAAATTCGTCTTTTTTGTCGTAACGAGAACGATAGCCCGCATCGGGGTTTTCTTTGCTGCCTGCCGACGTTTGGATTTTGTCGCCTACGGTGGGCATGACCAAAATGTCACCGCCCGTGGTCATGCCGACGCCGCTGAAATGCGTGTGGCTGAAGCCAATGATGGAGCTGTCGGGATAGGCATAGCCGGCCGCGTAGGTCCAACCTTTGACGTCATGATCGGGGCTGAGTTGGACCATGCCGTAGGGGAGCGTTGCGCCCGGAAAGGTATGGCCGAAGAAGTCAGTACCGATAAACGGGTCAACGTAGTCAACGGGTTCTTTGCTAGATTCGGAACAGGAAAGAAGTGAGGCCGTTAGAATGCCTAAGGCAAAGTATATGGTGTTTTTTTTAAACATCTGAACAATTTGGAACGCTTATTTTGAGATTGTTCAAACGTTAGCAGGGACTGCGCCGCACCGGCGGACCGGTCTGCGGTTTCAAACCCTGCCAACGTTCAATTTTATACCGTTTCTGAAATCTCCTCTTCTTTGAAAAGCAGACTGACCAATTTTCGGTATTGGGAGAAATCGGGAATAATCAACTGCGCACCAGCTTTTACGAGGCGAGGCCGCTTGTCGAAGTTGTGGCCGTGGCGCTGTACTTCGTTGCTCGTAATTCCAATCGAAATGCCACCAAAACGCCGCCCTTCACGGATTTCATCGGGGCCATCGCCAAATACGGCCAACTCGTTGCCATTTAGGTTGTTGTCGCGGATGATTCGCTCGATAATCATCTTCTTGGAAAACTTGGTGTATTCGCGCAAGGCCCCGTAAATACCACCGTCGAACAAATCAGCGTAACCGAGTACAGTGGCTTCGTGGCGAACATCGTCTACGTCGGTTCCGCTGGCGAGATACATCACTACGCCGCGCTCTTTGAGAGCGTGCAAAAAAGCAACCGCGCCCTTCATGGTGTAATCTTCCCAATCCAATTCCCCCGCCTGCAACTTGGCCATGCGTTTGTTGACCAATTCCATCAGGGCGTCGTTGTAAATTTGTTTGTATTGAAACTTATCCAAGATTTTCTCTTCGGGTACGTAGCCTGCTTCGCGCACCATGTTGACCAACCCCTCCATCTGGTAGATGGTCTGAATACCCGTCGTTTTATGAATAAAGTCTTGCACTTCCCGCTGGGTTTTTTTGAAACCAGCTTGGTCAATGGTGTCGTAAGCATCGCCCAAGATGGCCTTCATCATCACGGGTTCCATGATCTCTTCCCAACCGTGGCGGAGGGTGCTGATGGTACCGTCGTGGTCAAATACGGCGTATTTGGTGTGGCCGAGTTTTTCCAACACCGATGGGTCGCACAGCTCCGTTTCGGTGTCGGGTAAATACACCGCTTGACGGGGATTTTCGGCCAAATCAGCTTGGTAAATATAGTTGGGGTCTTGACTGATGGCGAGGATTTCTTCGCCGTTGGCGGTGCCCGTAATAAACAATTTTTGAACCGTCACGGCCGCTGCAAAGTTGGCAAATTCGGCAGCTTCGCTGGGGTTGATTCCTGCCGCCAGACACAACGTAATGGCGCTGATGACGGTATCTCCGGCGCCTACGGTGTCGAGCTGAGTGGTTAGTTGTAATCCTAGATGCTCATGATAACCCGTTGAATCAAAGGCCGTAATGCCTCTTGCGCCGCAGGTAACAAAGACGGGCTTTTGTGATTGGGCAAATACAGCTTGACCGTATTCTAATACAGACGCGCGCGGTAGCATGGTGCGCGGCTCTACCTGAACGCCGTTGAGGTGCGCCGCTTCTACGTCGTTAACTTTGCGGTATACGTTGGAGAAACGCTCGTTGAAATGACGCGAGTCAACCAAAATAATTTTGTCGTTGTATTGCTCAAAAAGCGCATTGGCTTTTTCGATAAAGCTATCGTTGGTAATACTTCCGAGTACCTGCTGGTTGAAAATCAGCGCATCATAGGTTTCTAGCGCCGATTGTATGCCTGCCAGAATCAGCGCATCGGTTTCGAGGGAGCGTTTGTTGTACACTCCAAAGTCAATGCGTGGCTCTTCTACGCCTTCTATGTATCGCTTAAGATAGGCGTAGGTTTGAAAATGCTCTTTTTGAATAACCAACGAACTGGTGTCGGCGCCCAAATTTTGCAGCTGAGCGGTCAATTCGCGCCCGTGAATATCGTCGCCTATCACGCCGATAACCTTAAGTTGGGCGGGCTGAAGGGCCGAAAGATTGGCGATGACGTTGGCCGCACCGCCAGGTGAATAATAATGTTTGGCCACCGACTCGGCTTGTAGGCCCGTTTCGATCGATACTTCTGATTTGCGCGTATCCATGATCCAGTACGCGTCCAAACAAAAGTCTCCATACACCGCTACTTTGACGGTTTTTATTTTCTCAAGAATAGATTTGATTTGAAGGGTGTCCATAAAATAAAATTGGAATAGCTACTATACGTTTAAGTAAATACTCCAATTGCACTACTCAAGGCTATTCTTTCATTTATTAAATATTTCGGATGATTCATTGGCAGCTTTCAAACTATTCCTCCAAAAAGCATTAGTTTTTTGAAGAGAAACGGATACCCGAGGAGGCACAAGACAATGCCCCAACGAAAAAGCGTTTTGGGCAGCGTTCCTGCGTCTTCATGGGGTAAAAGTACTTCTCTGATGGATTTGTAAAAATAATATCGAACTTCTACTTTCTGCCCGACATAATACTGCGTGGGCGTTTGATAATGAGTGGAATAATGTCGGTGGGAACCGTTTGGAAAGTCAAAATCTACCACGGGTGCTGAGCCTTTACTTTCTCGGGAGCCAAACAATGGACCTGGATCTTGGCGGATTTCTACCACCGTTCCTACGGTTTTTGTTCCTTTGGACGTGACACGCTCCACTATCTTTGATCTATCGTATGCAATGATCAGCAGATATGTGCCGATAAATGCCAAATACGGCATTAGTTGAATTAAGTAGGGGAGAGGTTTCATTCTTTTTGTTGAAAAACTGTTTTATTTAAAACAAGAATGAACACAAAACATACTTAAAATTAGCAACAATCGTTTAGTCAAACTATGCCTAATAAGTAAATGTGCAAAATTAATTTACACTTCCCGCAGAGTCGCTAAGTTTTAGATAATCAACCTTTTATACTATTTTCGCCCCTGCTACTTTGCGTGAATAAATTTGCTCAGTTACTTAAGTAAAGACTATAAAGCATTAAACCAAGCAGGATGCCTTTTTATTAAAGACATCCTGCAATTTCCATTTTGAATGTACTGTTGGGGCCAGTAGAAAATGAAGTACCCGCCGTAGGTTGGATGGTGATGGAGTTGCCTGCTCGTAGTACAAGAGATTGATTGGAGGGCGTAACCAAAGTAGCCCCCGTCACCGTGAGAGCAGTTTGGGCTTGGTAGACGCTGTAAGCCAAACTATTGATGGTTTGGCTGGAAGGGCAAGGGTATACTACCTGAAAACTACGGTCGAGATAGACCCCGTCGGTCGAATAAGTGCCTGATGCATAGGCCCGGATTGTTACTTGGCCCGCTGTGCCCGTGAGTGTAACGGTGTTTCCACTTACGGTGGCTGGCCCAGATACCACGATAAACTTGGGGGTGTCGGTTGAGGCGGAGGCACTCAACGTAAAAGGGGCCGCGTTGACATTTTTGTTGGAGATCGGCGAAAATGCAAAACTTTGGGAGTTCAACGGCCGATTTACCTCAAAACTGCGCTCAACGGGAGCCGCCTGATTGTAGGTGCCGTTGCCGTGCTGGGCGGCCCGTATGACCACCGTGCCAGGTATACCCGAAAGCGTTACTTGATTTCCTATCACGTATGCGGGCCCCGAAATTTCATAATAAGAAGGTGAAAGGCCCGAAGATGCAGTTGCACCTAAGCTAAAAGGCGTGTTTGTGGTCGGTTTGTCGTTGATAGCTGGAAAAGTAAGGGTTTGGACAATACCGCCACATTGAGGAAAGAGGTCTTTGATGAGGGTAGTGGTTAGACCCAGAGAGTCTGATACCGTAAGATAAACACTGTACCAGTACGAGGCCGTTCCCAATTCACAATCCAAGGGGGCAAGAGTCGTATTGATATTATTGCCCGCATAAGATGAACTCAAGTGTTGGTGGTCATTGTGAGCAAGGTATATTTTCCAATTCAGACTCAGCGAAGCAGGGTTTTGCTCATTGTCTTGGAGGGTTGCATTTAAAGTTATAGGATAGTTTTGATTGAGTGGAAAAGAGGCGATGTTGTCCAACGATGTTGCGGCAATAACTGGGGGGGTATTGTTGAGGTAGATGGATAGAGAGTCGGAGGCAGAAGCTCCATTGGCATCTGTAATCGTTACCTTTGCGGTATATTTTTGGGGTGCGTTGGAGTTGGATACAAAACGGTGGTGGGGCTTGAGCCCACTTTCGGTAGGGCTGCCATCTCCAAATTGCCATAAATAAGTCAGGCTTGTACTGTCGGGATCGTATGATTTTGCGGCACTGAACCGTACAACTAAGGACCCCGCTCCATACGTATTGTCAGCTTCTATCTTGGCAACGGGAGCACTGTTGGTAGTTGGATAAATTCTTAGAATTTCGTTGGTAGTATTGTAAAAAATGCCGCTAGTAGTAGGCGAAACATTGAGTGAAATCACATTGTTGCTGAGATTGGATGCGAAATTTTCGACTGCTGTTACTTGATTGGTCATGTCGAAACTGACCATTTTAATCCATTTTTGGGAATAATCGGCGATGTAGAGCTTGTTTAGGTATTGACTCGATAAGTCTGTTCTTTTATAAAAATTACCAATCAGGATGCAATGACCGTTGATTTGTCCAGGCACCTGTGCACTCCCTACCGTATACGTGTTGCCACCCACAATGCTGTATCCTGTTGTGGAGTTATAATAAAGCTGAGGTTTTTTGTAGCTACTGCCAGGGTCCCAAGTAGCACTTGGGTGTTCGGCGCGGGTGTTTTCTGCTTCGTAACGCGGCCAGCCAAAATTTTGCCCAGGGCCAGTAGAGAGATTTACTTCTTCAAACAAAATACTGCCGACATCCCCAATCAACAATTTTCCAGGGTTTCCCTCTTCAGGATTGTGAGAGCCAGTTTCGGGAAGCGGTAAGGTACCATAGGGATTGCGGAGCCCACTAGCCCAAATACGCGACCGAGCGGAGCGGGGAGAATTCGCTGAATAATAGGGGTTTGAGGAGATTCCGTTGCCGTTAGCTGCGTTTACTCTAAGAATTTTTCCGCAATGGGAGTCCAGATTCTGACTACGGTAAGACCCGATATTTTCGGCCGCCGTCATTATGCCCCGAGAAACCGTACGAGAACCATAATCAAACGCTCCAACGTCGTTGTTGGCGGCGGTGGCGGCATCACCCGTTGAGATCAACAACGTCCCGTCTTTGGCGAATTTCATGCTGCCTCCCATGTGAAAAAATGACGTACAAGGGATTCCCGTGCTTGCTGTTTCCCCAATCAATATGGTGCGCGTATTGGCTACTATTGTGGTAAACCCTGTGGCCGAGTCTGCTTGGTATCGGGTGACTCGGGCCATTGTTCCGCCGTTGCCTGCGTCATCGTATTGGCTGCCAGCGTTCAATAAATATTTGGGGTCAACGATGTAATAAATATAAAATAAACCATTGCTCAGGAAATTAGGGTCTAGTACCAACCCTATGAGTCCTAAATCAGTAACGTTGTATACTTCCTGATTAATATCCAACAACGTAGTACGCATGCCGTTGTCGATCACATACACTTTTCCTTCTTTTTCCCAACAAAATAATCTTCCACTATTGTCAAAAGTAAAGCCCATTAGTGAATTAAAGTTAGATGCATACACCTGTTGAGCAAAACCAGATGGGAGAGTTTGGGATTGGCCTTTCACAAAAAAAAGAAACGCCAAATACAAAAGTAAACAGCTTTTTTTCATTTCAAAGAGACGGGCAAAGGTGAATAAAAGTAGGGTTCCTAGACAGGAATTGTATCAGTGCAAAATTACAGACTGTACTAATGCCTGTGGGGGGAATTATTGTCCAAAACCGACCGTTTGATAATTTTTTTGTACTTAAAAGATAATTCTGTAATTAAAATATAAAATCTATAAATTAACAATAATAAAATAACCAGCTAAGCTGTCTACTATAAAAAAGTTAAAAATGGAATGGCGAAAAAACAAAAATCACCGCTACATTGCCCAGTGAATTGGGCCGTGCAGCGGTGACCGATATGTGCAAAAGTGAGGGCTTTTTAAATTTCAAATTTAATCCCTTGCGCCAACGGCAACGTGGTGCCGTAATTGATGGTGTTGGTCTGTCGGCGCATGTAGGCTCGCCACGCATCGGAGCCAGATTCGCGGCCGCCACCCGTTTCTTTTTCACCGCCAAATGCGCCGCCGATTTCAGCGCCTGAGGTGCCGATGTTTACGTTGGCAATGCCGCAATCAGAACCTACCTGACTCAAAAATAACTCTGACTCACGCAGATTGAGCGTAAAGATGGCCGAAGACAGCCCTTGAGGTACGCCATTTTGTAGAGCAATGGCTTCATCTAAAGTACGGTATTTGATGAGATATAGGATAGGAGCAAAGGTTTCGTACTGTACAATTGGCCAGTGATTTTCAACTTCGGCTACACAGGGCTGAACGTAGCAGCCTGAGGTAAAATCAGGGCCAGTTAAAACGCCTGGTTCTACCACAAAGGTGCCACCCGCAATGCGTACTTCGTTGACTGCTGACTGGTAGTTTTTGACCGCCAGCGTATCAATCAACGGCCCAACGTGGATGTGGCTGTCGAGCGGATTTCCGATGCGCAGCTGACTATACGCTTTGACCAAACGCTGTTTTACATCCTCATATATGCTTTCGTGGATAATCAACCGGCGGGTGCTGGTGCAGCGCTGTCCTGCCGTTCCTACGGCCCCAAACACAATGGCAGGAATGGCCAATGGTAGGTCGGCATGTTGCGAAATAATGATGGCGTTGTTGCCGCCCAATTCCAATAAACTGCGCCCCAAACGGCCACCCACGGCTTGTCCCACGGCTTTGCCCATGCGGGTACTGCCAGTGGCCGAAACCAACGGAACCCGCTCGTCGTGCGAGAGCCATTCGCCTACTTCACGTCCACCAACAATGAGGCCCGAAACTCCTTCCGGAACATCGTTGGTTTTCAGTACTTCTTGAATGATATTTTGGCAAGCAATGGCCGTTAGAGGCGTTTTTTCGGAAGGTTTCCACACGCATACATCGCCGCACACCCACGCCAGCATGCAGTTCCATGACCACACGGCTACCGGAAAATTGAAGGCTGAAATAATGCCCACGATGCCAAGCGGGTGCCACTGTTCATACATTCGGTGCGAAGGGCGCTCGCTATGCATGGTGAGTCCGTATAATTGGCGCGACAGCCCTACGGCAAAATCGCAGATGTCAATCATTTCCTGCACTTC
>JAIXPV010000762.1 GCA_027486105.1 Runella sp.
AATCGCCAGCGGTCGAGGGTAATGTTGGGTTGGTATCCTAAATCCAGTACGGGCCATTTGGTCGTCAGGGTTTGCCCAACGGGCACTTGTGGCATCCCGTGGCGATTGATTTCACCGTGGCCTTGCGGACGTTCATCTGCCATCGACGGTGTGTTTTTCATTTTATCTTCAAAACGAGCTTTTAGCTTCATCCGAGCTTCAATGATTTTATCGAGTTTACTGCTTTCTTCCATAGTTTTTACTTCATTTATTAGTAGAAAACGCTGAAGTAGAAACCTTTCTTCGAATGGTTCCTATTCTTTTACTTAACGACTTAAACAAATAAAAGTTCGTAAAATACTAGGCCGTTGAAGAAATACGGCTGGAATTCAACACTCCGAAGTCCCAAGGTTGGAGGAGGTCATAATGGAGGTGTCCCTGATTAATGAGTAACGGACTTGGAATATTGTTGTGATATAACTGTCCCGTTCCTAATCCCTGCGGAAGCGCATTATCAAACTCAGCTGTAAATTGAGAAATCGCATTCAATCCGATATTTGATTCGAGCGCGGAGGTAATCCACCACCCAATATCGAGTCGTAAGGCCGTTTCTATCCATTCACGAGTAAGCTCAAACCCTCCCAGGAGCGTTGGCTTCAGAACAATGTACTTTGGTTTTAGCTGCTTCAATAAGCGCCTTTTTTCGGCGTAGTCAAAGGTACCAATAAGCTCTTCATCCAAGGCAATCGGCACTGGAGATTTTTCGCACAGTTCGGCCATCAACTCCCTTTGTTTGGGCTTAATGGGCTGTTCAATCGAATGCAGGTCATATTCAGCCAATTTATTCAACTTATCGTATACCGTTGCGGCCGTAAATGCACCATTGGCATCCACCCTAAGGGTAATTTCCTGGGCTGAAAAATGACGACGAATGTATGCTAAGATGGCGCATTCTTCTTCAAAGTCAATCGCACCAATTTTCAGTTTGATGGTGGTGAACCCATCCGCAATTTTCTCTTCCACTTGCCGAAGCATGGCCTCATGGCTACCCATCCACACCAGGCCATTGATTGGAATCCGTTTTTGTTGGTTGACAAAAGCGTTATCAAACAGTACTCTTTTACCCCCATTGAGGTAATCAAGCATGGCTGACTCAAACCCAAAACGGAGCGATGGCCACTGACTACCGATTAATTGCTCAAGAATAATGGGGATGTTCCAACTGTAAATCTCAAGATCCAATTTATTAAATTCCTGACAAATGCTTTGCAGCATATCCTCAAAATCAGGTCGATCGTCAATGCTCAGTCCACTCAAAGGCCCGCACTCCCCAATACCAATAACAGTAGGGATGTCGTCATCATATATTTTGATTAACCAGGACGTTTTTTCTGTCAAGATACCCCTGGAAGTACCGGCGGCAAACCGAAAATTCAGTTTATAAGGCTGATAGTGAACTTGTAAGGGCATTCGAAAGACAATGTTTGGGGTAAGCAGGTTCACAAAATAGAGAAAAATCCCTTACTTTGCCAAAGTCATTTTAAGAAAATGTTAAGAAAGTTATCAAACGTATTGCGATGGATACTGTGGCCGTTTAGCATCCTGTATGGCATCGTCAACTATATTCGTAATTATTTGTATAACAACGAATTAAAAAAAATATACCAATCTGAATTATACACGATTAATATCGGGAATTTAACGGTTGGTGGTACGGGTAAAACGCCTCATATTGAGTACTTACAGCGGCTTTTGAGTCCTAATTGGGAAATAGCCATTTTGAGTAGAGGTTACGGAAGAAAAACAACTGGTTACCAAGCAGTAACAGGCCAATCTACCGCCCTTGAAGTGGGTGATGAGCCATTACAATTTTACCACAAATTCGGTCATCAAACACCCGTCTTCGTTTGTGAAAAACGGGTTGAAGGAATTCTGCGAATTGAAAAAGAAAAACCTAATACCCAAATCATCCTGCTAGATGATGCTTTCCAACACCGCGCTGTACGTCCTCATCTTAACCTTCTACTGACAGACTACCGACGGCTATTTTACCAAGATTATGTACTACCGATGGGTCTATTGCGAGAATTCAGGCTGGGAGCCAAGCGCGCAAACGCCGTAATCGTCACAAAATGCCCGCAGTACCTATCCCTAACAGACAAAAATAAAATTATACTTCAAATTCAGAAATATACCTTACCATCTATCCCCGTATTTTTTTCTACTTTTAAGTACGGCGCTCCCATCCCTTACTTCAACAACTTGCCATTGTTAATCGATAATCAACCCATAATCTTAATTTCTGGAATTGCGCAACCAACATTATTTGAAGAAGTCGCCTCGGCTATGTATAAGATAATAAGCCATACGGCCCTCAGTGACCACCACAACTATACCCAACAAGAGGCACAGAGGTTTGTAAAAATGGCGCAAAAATCACCTATCTTAACGACGGAGAAAGATTGGGTGAAGCTTTTTCCCTTGCTTGAAAAAATGGGATTAAAAGAAGCGCGGCTTTACTACTTGCCCATCAGGGTTGGCTTTGATACACCCACGTTTGACCAATATGTACTTAACGAAGTAGCGAAACAGTCCCGCGTTTAACAAACATTCGCCCCGCTTTGTCAATTATATTAATGCGGTATAAATATGCACCTGCTGGAGCGGGGCTTCCATTAATCATCCCGTTCCAAAAACGCACATTTGCATTGTTGCGGAATATAACAGCCCCCCAACGATCATAAATCATTACTTGCGGCTCACCATCTATTTCACCTTTTACTTCAAAAAAATCATTTGCTCCATCTCCATTTGGAGTAAAAGCATCAGGAACAAAAAGCCTACCAAACGGATTGCAAAGAGAGGCAGGCGGGTCAGTACACAACTTATAGGAAATAATGGTTGCGTCTTTGGTATTAACTTCAAGGCGATAGCAGGTTTCAGTTCCACAACTACCTTGATTATCAGGCTTAAACCATTGAGACAACGTCGGATTCCACCAATTTTCGTCGTTACGCATTACCGTCATT
>JAIXPV010000714.1 GCA_027486105.1 Runella sp.
AACGTACGGCGCTTATCGACTTTGGGTGCTTTGGGCCGGGGAATGGGCGTCGTGGTCGGAACGGTGTTGGGTTTAGGTGTTCCGACAGGCTTGGACGCCTTCTTTTTAGTGGGTTTGGCGGGAGCCGTAAACGAAATTTTTAGATTACGCGATTTGCCCAAGCTGTCTTTTACCGTCACGGTAAATGTGCTGTCGTTGCCGTATAAATAGCGATAAAATGACCCAAAATTGGTGTTCGCTACTGAAATTTTAAAGGTTTGATTATAGCCATCCGATGGAATCAAATCCCACATTTCTTTCATTACTTCTTGGATGGGGCGGCCATCCAGGCGAGTGATTTCGCCACCCACGGCAAGCGTGGAATCTTTGGTGCGATTCTGTGTGATACGGAGCTGATTATCAGCCCAAAAGACCGAAAGAGGAAATTCTTTGGGTTTATGCTTTTTGAGGTATTTTGTGTATTGTTTTGATGGATAAATATCGGTATGACCGCAGCGGATGTACGAAAAAACGGGATTGACCGTACGCCTAAACTCCCGCTCAGTCATGGGGTGGGTGAGTTGCTGGGCGGTTTTATTAAAAATCCACTGAATGGTATCCGGCGAAGAATACCGATAAATTCCTGGATGTGACTCCAGCAATGCTCGTTGCATGAGCTTGAAATCATCCTGAATTTGTGCCACCGAATACGTTTGTTTGGGGTTAAACGTGGAACTACAGGCAGTTAACAGGCAAAGGCATATACAACTTACGGGAACGGAAAATTTCATCGGGTGGTGCATTTCGTTTTGCGTTGCGAGATTAATGATTCTTGACAACGTAAAACCTTAATTTTTACAAAAAAATACATAAATTGCCTTAAAACAAAAATCAGTAACAAGGTGTTTTTTGATTAATTCATTATCAAAACGATTCAATTAACTTAATCAATACATTTACGATTATGGCACGCCCGAATCTTGACCTTATTGCGGCGCTTCGTCGTACGGCCCGAAAAATCGAAAAAGGTTCACCTTATCAATGGGGCCACATGGGAAGCTGCAATTGCGGAAACTTAGCGCAGGAGCTTACCCGCCTGACCAAAGCCGAAATTCATGCCCATGCCCTTGCCAATGGCCGTGGTGATTGGAATGAGCAACTCAATGACTATTGCCCCACCAGCGGTTTACCCATGGATTTGCTTATCGGCGAAATGATGGAGGCGGGCCTCGATTCCGACGATCTGAAGCAGTTGGAACGGTTGTCGGATGTACGCATTTTGCAACGCTTGCCAGCCGAAAAACGCTACTTGCGTCATAATTTTCGGGATGATGTAGTGCTCTACATCAGCGAATGGGCCAATATGCTCGAAGAACAATTGTTGGCTCCCATTAAGCTTCCGGATTTTGAGTGGAATGACCAAACTGTACTTTCTTAGTCAATCAGTATTTTTGTTTCTTTTTATAAATTATTGTAAATCAGGAGCTTATGTAATGTAGGCGCTTGTTTTTTGTAAATAATATTGCGCCCGGCATAACTTTTTTAGTCTGTTACTTAACCCACACCAGTAATAACTAAAAGCTGATTATGACGAGAAAATGGACGATATGGATACTCATTATTGGTGGGACTGCATTGCTCACGGTCGCCGTGATTTTAGTGGCCGAACGTTATTACTTACGGCCTTTATTAGTCAAAACGCTAAAAAAATCAGTTTCTGAAACATCAGATGGAATGTACCGAATTGAGTTTGAGAAACTGCTCTATAAACCATTTTCGGGTAAAGCTGAACTAACCCGCATAAAATTGATTCCAGATACGCTTTTGTATCGAAAACGGATTGAGAATAGCAACACGTCTAATTTTATCTACGCTACCGACATTGAAGAAATTCTGCTCACCAATATTGGTTTGCTTAAACTGGTTGTGGAACGGAAACTGGAAATTGGCCTCATCAGAATCAACCGCCCAACGGTCGAAATTACGCAACGAAAGCAAAGCAAAACAACCCAAAATACGGAGGTGTCACCCTATAAAGTTATTTCAAAATTTGTAAAATCTTTTCGGGTCAAAAAAGTGGAGTTCAATCAAATGAAGTTTGCTTTTGCGGATAGAACCAAACAAAAACCCGAACGGATTGTATTGGACAAACTCGACGTAGACATCACAGACTTTCTGATTGATTCGCTTTCTTACCTCGATACTACCCGTTTTTATTATTCCAAAAATACGTCCTTTAAATTATCAAACCTCTATTTCCCTTCCATTGGTTCATTGCATGATTTTAGGCTAGATACGATTTCTTTTTCGTCCGAAAAAAAAGAAATTCAAGTCAAAGGAATTCATTATATGCCCAAATTCGAGGGGCGTCAGTACACTACCCGGGCCAACGGCAATGACCGTATTGCATTTATTTTTGAAGATATACTGGTACAACAGGTGGATTTGAAGGCTTTAATCTTTGATAAAAAACTGATGGCTGAACGGGCGTTTATTCAACGCGGAAACATTGCTGTTTTTAGCGACGGCAATCCTTCCACGTCTTCCAAAATAGGAAAATACCCCCAACAGATGTTCAGAGAATTGCCCTTTAAAATGAACATTGATACCGTGCACGTTGAAAATTTTGTGGTTTCTTACGCCGAGTATAGCCCCGAAACGAAAAGCAACGGTGGCGTAAATTTTAAATTGGTCAAAGGCGATTTAGTCAACGTGACCAATGATACACTTTCGTTGCTCAAAAACCCTGTTTGTGAGGCGCGCATAAACGGTCTTTTTATGGGTAAAGCCTTGTTTACCGCCTATTTTACGTTCAATATTGCTTCCAAAAGCGGCGAATTTACCTGTAAAGGGGCAGTAGGAGCCATTGATCTGCGTATCCTTAATCCCGTAACTGAGCCGTTGTCGATGACTAAAATTGAATCGGGCAAAGTCCAGCGTTTTACTTTTGATTTGAAAGGTAATGAGTATGGTATAGTAGGAAAAGGAACGCTGATTTATCACGATTTGAAAGCTGTTTTTCTCAAGCAAGACAGTGATGGCAACGCTAAAAAACGAAAATTGATAACGGGCATGGCCGACCGGCTTTTTATTCAGGACGACAACCCATGGCCTAACGAACCCATAAGAACTGGGCAAATTGCGTACAAACGTGACCCCACAAAGTCGTATTTTGCTACGCTTTGGCGCAGTCTTAAGCAGTCGATTGCGCGTTGTGTTTTGGAAAGAAGAGGCTTGAAACAACTAAAAAAAATGGGTCGCAAATAGCCAGCCCATTTTTGGAGTTATAATTTGTTTAATTGGTAACTACTTCTTTCCCAGGGAAATAAGGTTGGAAAACAGCCGATACGCACCCGATACTCCGCCAGGAAGCTCGCGGAAAAATACCAAGCCAGTATACACAAAATGGCCTTTTCCGTAGGGGGCATAAATAAGGCTACCTTCTTTGGCGGCTTCGTTGGTATCGTTGGCCGAGAAAAGGGGCGTGTAGTTTTTGTCCCATTCTACGGCAAAATAAATACCACGCTCCTGGATCCAACCTTCAAAGTCTTTCGGCGTAATTTTATTGGGGGTATTCAAAATAGGATGCGCGGGTTGTAAAATCCGCATTTCGGCGTCTTCTTCCGTGACCCGGTCGCGGCCTACTTTAAAGGGGTATGGGCCTATGTTGTTCACTTTGAGTGTATTACCAAATCCGCCAGCCGTTACGTATTGCACCACCATCGTGCCTCCGTTCTTCACGTATTCCATCAATTTATCTTGAAAATACTTGATGCGGTCTTCGGTATTGTAGGCCCGA
>JAIXPV010000706.1 GCA_027486105.1 Runella sp.
CGATGTGCTTCTCGTAAATTTCTATACAATTCCCGGTTGAGTGGGCTAACATCCTTATAACCTGTAAACTTGTACTTCTTGCCAAGGCGCGTTATCTCTTCCTGATACATAAAAAAGCAGTATACATCGTCAGGAAAAAGTACAAATGTCTGCGATTGTGCCGCCGGGGTTGGATCTTGCTGCATACGATCTACCACGGTTGAGCTCTGCGTGAGCTCAAATAAAGAGGTCGGGTTCATGGTCAGGATGTTTTTGGGGGAGAGAATCTGGGTCTTTTTTTAGCTTGTTTTTGCGGCTTTTTTTAATGGAGAGTTAAAGTAGCTGCGGCCGCAATGGGTGTAATGCTGAAAAAAGCTATCTTTTTGTTGAATTTTGGCTTTTTCATGGCTTAAAAGAGTAGTAAAAACAGCCAAAGTGAAATCCAATAGACTGAAAATCCATACCCAAAAACCAGCACAAAAGGTGCTAGAAAGAATACTAGCCAACAAAACACATAGGTCCAGTGCTGCGGCTTTCTTGCGGATGCGTTTAGGTTTTTCATTTTGTAGTAGTTCATTTTATCTATTGATTATCATACTTGGGTCCTGGTGGGTGTAATAATTGTGGTAAAAAGTTATCCTTTCAGTAAGGAATTGAAGCACATCAGGCAGAGGCACTTTATTCGAGTCTAGCTCAATTAATAAGTAAAAAGTATTCTTTGATTTATACTTAAACTTTTGCATAAACTCGTTGCCAATCTTACCTCTTGCATCCTTTGGGATGATTCCGTCATGATAAAGCACTCTTAAATCCTGAATTGTCATACCTTATTTACCGTTTAATAAATTTTTCTTTAAACATCTATTGCATTTCTACCAAAAAGTTGTTTGTTTGTTGTTGAAATATTATTGGAATATGACTTATATAACACTTAAAGACGAGGCGAATATGAATGAATTATTTTATTAAAAAAAATAATTTTTTTAATTATAAAATAATTTTTTTATAAAACCTTTTAAATCAGGAATTTATAGAGGTAAAGTAAAATAATTATTTTATTTTACCTTAAAAATAGAATATTTTTTTACCTCACTTTGAATCATTTTCACACGAATTGCTTAAAAACCAAAATGAACACAATGGAAAACCAAATTGGAAGTAGGATTGAGAGCTTAATAACGGCTCTTAAACTAAACAGAAACACTTTCGCTAAATCCCTTAATAAGAGTTTTACGGCTATCCAAATTATAACGGAAGGGAAGAGCAAGCCAGGGTATGACCTTTTAGAACTCATTCTCACGATTTACCCGAACGTTAATCCCGGATGGCTTATGAGAGGTATAGGGGAGATGTTTTTAGATCGGCCTAATATAAACATCGAAACAGATACTAAGGCTGATGATAAACAACATAGAGGGAACGAATACTTGTTTGAACACTTGGAGAAGTTAGAGCAAGGCTTCTTACTACTAAACAAACAAATAGAAGTTAAAGACAGGCAGATTGAGGCGAAAGATAAACAGATTGAAAAGTTGATGGACTTATTGGGAAAGCATGATGTGAGCGAAAACACCACCTGTAAAATAATTCCGTTTGCTCCTCTAGTTGAGTTACAAACGGCCTAGTTGCTTACAGTTTCGCTCACACATAGAAATTCAGCATTTCTAAGTGGTTTCAATTCAGTTAGTTGAGGTTCTGACCTTTGTTCCCCTATGGGTCACAAAATCGCTCTGCGGAAACGCTAAATGCCTCAAAACCAAGTGTTTTGGGGCATTTTACTTTTTAGCCCCTCCCAAAACGTACTGTGATTTCCTTCAAAAACGTACTGTGAAAAAAAACTAGATTTTCTGCGCATAAGGTTTTCTATTACAAGAATAAGCCATAATTTTAGGCTGTATCAATAAGCAAGTATAAAGCTAAGTTAAAAGCATAGTTTGTAGAAAGCCGTTCAGATAATTGATTTTATACTTAAATTAACTATAATTATATCTAAACAATGGAAATAGTTTCAACTGTTGCGAGTTTACTTGGTGACAAATTTAAGTCACTTTTTGATAGCTTACTTTCTGAGTTTGGGGAGGAGGTTAAACATATAGTTAATAATAATATTTTAGAATATCAAGTTGAAGAATATAATCGAAATTTTTACGCTAAAACTCTACTACATAGAGTTCAGCCAAAAAAACTTAAAGATTTTTATCAACCATTATTTATCAGACCTTGTGGTAAACGAACTGTAGTTGAAAAAACAACTAGAATTCCTACACATTCAATTAATTCATTATTTGAACATAATCAATTTTTAACAATTATTGGTAGTGCAGGTAGTGGTAAAAGTACGATAATAAAATATTTGTTTTTAAATTCAATAGATACAAAATTTAAGATACCTATTAAAGTTGAGCTGCGTTATTTAAACGATTACGATGGAAGTATAACAGACTTTATTAAAGATAAAATATTTAAACTTAATAAACTTGCTACTCATGATAAGATAATAGAGAGGCTGATGATTTCTGGAGATTTTGTTTTCTTTTTAGATGGATATGATGAAATTGCATCTATAAGGAAGGAGAGAATTACTAAAGAGATTGATGACCTAGTTAAGTTGTATAATAAAAATTTTTATTTACTTACATCAAGGCCATATACGGACATTGACCTTTTGCCACTTTTTCATAACTTCGAAGTGTGTCAATTATCGGATGATGATATAAACCAATTTATAAAAAAACAAATCCCGTCAGAAGAAATTGAATTATGTAATAAAATTATCGAAGCTGTAAATAGTAAAGAAAATGTTTCTTACAAAAGCTTTGTAAGTAATCCATTATTATTATCAATGTTTATATTAACTTTTCAGTCATATTCAACAATACCACAAAAAAGAAGTGAATTCTATAGCCAAGTATTTGATGCTTTATTTTCAGTACATGACAGCATGTCTAAGTTAGCCTTTGTTAGAGAAAAACAAAGTGGCCTAGCGAAGGAGCAAATAATTGATGTTTTGAAGTTATTTTCTTTTCTTTCTTACTTTGATGAGAGGTTTATCTTTAGCAGTATATACCTAGAAGAAAAACTTAGATTTATTAAAGAGAAAAAGAGGAATCTTGTATTTGATACTACCAAGCTAATAAATGACCTTCAAATTGCTATTGGAGTTTTAAATAAGGAAGGTACTGATTATACATTTCCACATAGGTCTCTCCAAGAATACTTTGCCGCTATCTATATTTCATCTTTAGATAATCAAAATAAACAAATAATATATAATAAGATTATATTGTCTATAACTGATTCTAAAAGGCCGTTCCCTGCCAGTGCTAGAGAGAATTTTTATTTGCTGATTTGCGAATTAGATGAAAAAGCAGTTATTAATTATGCCGTAATACCATATTTGCTAAATTTTGAAAATGAGACAGATTTTAATTCATTGGATTATAAAAAAATTATTGAATATTTCGTAAACATAAACTCTTTTTATCAAGCATTTAATAGTATTTTGAAATCCCAAATAACTTTTGAAGCAAATCGAAAATTCAACAGTGAATTTCACAGGTATACAGCTCAGGCAAAAAGTAGTTATGAAAGGAAAGAGTTGAGAGGACTAGACAAAAAAAATAACATTGATGAAGATTGTCGAAAGAAATTAGCTATGACAAATATAAAGCCTTTCCTAAAAGAGTTGTTGTCAGAGGCTTCTACAAGAAGAAAAAGTCTTGAAGAATATTTAATTAGTGAAAGCGAGACTGATTCGCAAATCATTTCAATTATTTAAAATAATTAAAAATGATTTGCAAATCAGTTATAATGGTCATTATAAAATGCAGAATCAACTCTACGAGCTTTAAATAGAGATATAATTAACCTAATTGTAACTAATTAAAGCATTTTAATGTATATTGATTCAAGTATTCGATAGCGTAATTAAATAATCAATGAAAACTAATTTTACGGTTTTTTACTCTTGGCAATCAGACACAAAGTATAATAAAAATTATATACAAAAATGTATTGATAAAGCTACTAAAGAGGTTACAAAAAGGCAAAAAAAAGAATTAAAATTAGATTTAGAAATTAATGTGGACAGAGACACTCGGAATAAAAGTGGAAGTCCAGAAATAGTAGAGACTATTTTAAAAAAAATATCAGCTTGCGACATATTTATTTGTGACATAACGATTATTAACAAAAATTTTATAAATAAACTATTTAAACTCCGACTTACACCTAACCCAAATGTTCTAATAGAATTAGGGTATGCTATCAATATACTAGGATGGGACAGGATAATTTGTGTTCAAAATATTGAAAATTCTAATATTGAAGAGTTACCCTTTGATATTCGAGGACATAGAATAACCCCTTATAAAGGAAATACTCAAAACTATAAAGTAGAATTAACTAGCATTTTAACTATCGCAATTGAAAGTATAATTAATAATTATGATGAAATTATTAATAAACAAGCTAAAAATAACAATAAAAATCACGACTTAAACATATATTATAAAATAAGTAATATTTGTGATGAAACTATTTTACATGACAGTATTTCTACGGCAGTAAATAGCTTATATACAAATCGACATTATACTGATATTTGGGCATTGGTGAAAAGGTTTTATGGTTTATCTATTAATAAATTTATTGATTCAGAACTGGATAGCTTAATGAATGTTTTTCTAAAAGAATTGGATGGATTCGATGACATAACCGCTACTAATTTTCATTCAGTTGATGATGACCCAAACTATTTAAAATATATATTAATTAAAGCGAATGGTGGAACGCTTACAGAAGATGAAGAATTTGATTTCAAACAGTCTCAAGTATATAGACCAATCAAACGGCCATTCCATAACGAAGAATGGTATGACGCAGATTTAAGGATAGCTAATCTTCAAGATAAATTATTGTTACAAGGGGAAAAAGTCAAGGATTCCTATAGAGACCTTATTATGAAAGTAAAGCAAAAATTAATGTAAAAAATCTCTCTAAATATTTTTTAATTGCCTTATACTAAGTAGTTATACAATTTTTTCAATCAGCTAAAATATTTTAATTAGCCACCCTCTCGGGCCTGCCTCCTCCTATACGCCTTTTGGCAGTTATGTGAACAAAAAGCAGTATCTACCCTACGGGCTTCAAAGTTTACCTTGCAGTAAAGGCACTCTTTGCGGTAAAATAGTCCTATCTCCGTTACTTTTCCATAATGTTCATAATGAACTTTGTCTTTCTTTACACTTACAAAATCATAGTTTCGGTTGCTTTTCTTCTTTTCCATCTGTCTGAGTTATTTCTGGTTTAGTTTCGCGTTATTATTGGTTTATTTTCGGGTTATTGTTGGTTTAAAGGTGGCCTAAATAGCCATTTTGAGTGGTTTTCTGCCATCATTTCTGCCTATTTTTCTGCCTCCTAACGCGCGTGCGCATTTGCACGCGCGTTAGGCTATGACTACACCTTCAAAAGACACTTCGTCAAATAATCGTTTACGTCTTTATAGGGTTTATACAACTCCCTGCAATCTGTCACGTTTACCCCTGCCGTCATTAAGGATTTCATTCCCGTTTCACCTCCGTTATCGTTATCAAGGTAGCCATACACCGTTTGATACGTTTTAAGCAAAGAGATAGAGGTTTGAATATTGGAAATAGAATTGAATACGATAACATCACAATTCGGTTCTTTGCCCTGCCAAACGATGTATGAAAGAAAATCAATAAAGCCCTCAAAAATCAACGCTGTTGAATTATCCGTTCCTTTCATCGTGGTTATCGCTTTGGGGTTTGTCGATAGCTGTACATAAACGTTTCGTAGTTCTAAACCCTTCAAATCATTTTCAAAGCAAACAGCAAACTGATTTTTGTCGTTGACTTTAAAATAACACTCCTTCACGTACTTGGAAGCAACGTTAAACGGAATGCCCCGAACATCGCCCAAATACGCTATCAAGGCTTTATTTTCAAGTGCCTTTACTTTGAGTACTTCAAGAGTTGATTTTTCATTGTAGGGCTTTATTGAGCCGCTAAAAGAAAAAGAACGGGTTATTCCGTCGAACGCTTCCAGTAATTGAACAGCTTTAGCGAAATCACAGGCTTTTAAGCGGCATACCAACGTAATGACATCACCGCCTTTGTCGTTGGTCGAAAAGTCCTTAAAAACGTTTTTGTGAGGGTTTACAAAAAATGAAGGTGTATGTTCGTCTTTGAAGGGTGAATAATAAAGTAATTGCCCGTTTTGCTCTTTTTCGGGTTCAATGCCCATACTCGAAAGATAGGCCGTTATCGGTATAGTCTTTAGGCGTTGTATTACTTCGTTTGGTATCATTTCTTCTTTTCTTTTTAGCGGCTTAAAACAAACTTTAAAAATTGTACTGACCCTTTGCAAATGCCTTCAAAAGTGCCACTTTCAGCGTTTTATCAAAAAAGTGGAACATTTGGAACAAACTGAAAAAAGGCTAAAATTCTGGAACATTTGGAACAGGTTTGGAACAATTTTGGAACAGCATAAATAAATGAATATCAATAATATATATCACTTTGTTCCATTGTTCCATTTTTTTACTCATTTGTGAAAGTGGCACTTTTGAAGCCTTTATTTGTTCCAAATTTGTTCTAAACGCGTTCCAATTTTGTTCCAAATATTCATGTCTAAAAAGCGTCATTTGTACTTTTCCATGATTCAGCGTCAAACTTATGGAAAGTATAATACACCTTATTTTCTCCGTTTTTAGTAGGAAAGTAATTTGAACTCAGTTCGGCTAATTTTCGACTGTAGTAGGTATAACGGCCTTTGTCATGCGCTTCCAGTCTCAGCTCTTTTTCAAGGGCATACCGTACCTTTTCACGGTCTACATTCTTTACCTCACTCTTTATTTCGTCGATAATATCGGTAATCCCAAAGCACAGGGTAGATTCATCGGGGTATAAATCAAACGTGTCAATAATCAGCTTTTTTATTAACTGCCCTGCCCTACTGATGGCGTTATCATAGTACAATTGAAGCTGTGCGGTTTGGTACACTACGGGCGCAAAATACATTCTGCTTTCTTTCTTATAACGAAGGGTTCTATTGCTTAAAAAGTGAAGGAAATAGGGGATTTCTTTTTCTATTGACAACTCAATCAAAGGATTGTCTTTAATGCCCTTTTCGGCAAACGTAGGCACTTTAAATACTGCCCAACGTGGGTCTCCACGTTCAATAAAAAGGGCTTTTCCTTCTTCATTGGAAACAAAAATGAACTTTCCAAAAAAATCAACTTCGGATTGTGCTTTGTTCTTTTCGTTGACCGTTACTTTTCCCGTTTCTGTACTGAAACGTTTCAACATTTGCGTAATGCCCTTTTTTTCCAATGATGTTTCATCGACAATAATTGCCAGACGTTTTACCCAAACAGAATTAAAATCGCTTTGAAGGTCATTGTTGCCTATTTTAATGGCATTATCTTGGAATATCTTATAAACCACGTTGGCAAACGTTGACTTTCCCGTATTTTTTTCCTGAGATTCAAGCAACAAAATTGGTAAACGTTCATAAGGATTTGTGTAAAGCAACTGCAAATAATCAAGTGCAAAATCATAATAGGCTTCTCCAAATACGTGCTGAATAATGCCTAAAATTGTATTACAATTACCTTCTATTGGCTTGTGAGTCAACTCGCTGTATTCGTTATAGAAGCCGTTGATTACCTGTCGGTAGTTGGTGTGAGAGGCGACCATACAAAAATCATCATACTTAGGAATGTATTTGATTATTCCGTGGGTATGGTCATCAATAATAGTACCTTTATTCAGCTTCAAATAATCTTTAAGGGGTTTCCCTTCTTTATCAGGACGATACACAATCTTGTAATAACTATCCGCTACCCGGATGTAATTTTTAGCCCTTTCTTTTAACTTTTGTTTGGTCTTTTCATCGTCTTCCTCATTGGTAGTACCGCCTTGAATACCTGACGTTTTTGGCTCAGATTTTAGCGTATTAACTTGCTTATTATCAGGAATATTAGTAATTTTACTCATGCTTTTAAAGTTTTGGCCTGATTGGGGAATCAGGTATTTTGAAAGATTTTTATCACCAGAAAAAGACCTACCGTTTGGCAGGTCTTTTTTGTTTTATTAATGTCATAATTTTGCCCAGGCTTCATTTACCGCGTTGATAGTAGTTTCATCGTGGTATTTGGCGTAATGCTTTAGGAGTGTACTTGTATTGGTGTGGCCGGTCGCATTTTTTAGAATGTCCGTTGGGACGCCCAAATTTGCCAAAAGCGTAGAAAATGTTGACCGACCGATACGTGTAGTAAGCGGAAATCGTTTAAACTTCATTTGTGCCTGTATCACTTTTAGCCGGTCGTTGGCATCCTGTGGAAGTTCTGTAGGTAGCAGGAAACCCGTTTTTTTACAATGCTCAGAATACATACCAAGTATTTTCAAAGCAGGCGGCGGTAATGGCACTACACGTCCTTTACCGTTCTTTGTTCGGGGTTGCCTCAGTACCGTTATTGAATCAGAAAGCTTTTCTAAATGAATAGGTCGTAACACCCTTAAATCGGAATGATTCAGCCCTGAATAGCAGGAAAAAACGAAAGCCCAACGCACTTTATCAGTAGTAGGGTCTAGGTTTTCTAATTGCTCAATTTGGCGTAATTCAGTTATGTTAAGGGCTTTAATATTACGTTCTACAGGCTCTGCTTTGTAGGATTCAAATACATTTCTTTCCGTCCAACCATTCATAACGGCAAACCGTAAAACCCGTTTCATAAAGCCCAAATCTTTGTTTATCACTTCTTTACCGTACTTTTTTTGGGTTTTCAAAAAGGTTTTATACTCGGTACAAATGATTGGCTGTAGTTGGTCTAACGGTAGATAATGCGTTTTGTACTTTCGGGTCAAAAATTCAGCAGCATTATTTCTGCGAACAATGAACCGACCAAAGGTTATTTTTTTTATTAGACCACTTTCCAGTTCATCTTTACGGCTCTCGATATACGCATCAATACAGCCTAATAAATTGGGGATGTCGTTTGTCCAGTCCCTTTTATTGGTTACATAGTCAAGTAACATATTGGCATTGATACTTTGCCGTTTAGCCTTGAACGTGTAGTAGATTTCGTTCCAATCGGTTTCTATCTGCCTGACAAGTGCAGTCTTTTGGTCATTGGGAATAATCGAACGGGTTGCATTATGCCATCGCTCACCGTCTTCAATCTTTATCCCTATGCTCCGATAGTTGCTTTCTTTTCCCCCAAATTTGACCGCCATGTGTAGGTGGTTTACCCTTGTCTTAAAATAGGGTTTAGGGTTGGCAGATACTTTTTTTCTTAAATTTGCCATCGTTTTACAATTATTGCCTGATTGTGAAATGATTAAGCCCTACTTCCGCGCCAACGGAGTAGGGTTTTTTAGAAAAAAATTGAGATTGAGATTTGAAAGTAACTTGATAAGTTTCGAGCCTCATCAACTGACAGCCCTTTTTCCCCTTTGGCTATCTGCCAAAACCTGATTCGAGTAATTCCCAAATCCTTATAGAAACTCTTTTGAGGTCTAAACTTTAGTTTGGTCTTGTCCTCCCACTGGTTTATGGTGGTCATTAGTGCATTAGTTTTGGTTGTTGTTGTGTCCATTGTGATAGGATTATAGATTAAATTTGCGACAAATATATATGTAAATTTTAGATAATAACTAATTTTACATATACAAAATTTTTATTTACTTTCATTGACTACATAGATTAAATTTGCATTTATGAACGATGTATATGATAAAATAAAAGCTATAAGGATAGCTAAAGGGTTAACTCAGATAGAAGTATCTGAAAAAATTGGAATGGCTCAGAGTAATTACGGACGCCTTGAAAAAGGGCTTACTCAAGTTACTATTGAGCGATTAGAGCAACTGGCCGAAGTATTTGGAATATCAGTAGGTAACATTCTTAACTATGAAGGAGAAACCCCAATAGATAAAGCGGATGTAGTTTACTTACGAAATGAAGTCTTGAGGCTTCAAAGGAAGGTTGACAAATTAAACAAGGATATAGAAGAAGCTGACAACGAGGCAACACATGATTTTACTAGGGATAGAGAAGAGAAAGATAGACTGAAAAGTGAAATTAAAAGCCTTAAAGAAAAACTAGCCATCCAAAAAGAACGATTAGAAGAAAAGGACAGAACAATTAAGCTATTGGAAAATACTATAAATGCTCTAACCAAATCTTCCAATACATGAAAATAGACCTATGGCTCTTTTGTCTCATATTGAAAAAGAGCTAAAAGATGTAAAGTTGATTCAGAAAGGAGAAAGCCTAAACGAAAGCTTTAGGACTTGTTAGCAGAACTAAAACAAAAAAATGAAGGTTAAATATGCCTAAAGTACTCATTTACCGATTTTTGCAGTTCTTTTTTTATTCGTATGATTTACAAGAACGTTTACATTTGCACGTTATCAAAGGTAAAAAAGGGTATCAGAGAGCCGCTAAGATTTGGATAGAAAATGGAATAGAAGCTTTTGAGCAAGGGGATTTGACAAGTTCCGAAATGAGTACAGCATTGGAAGTTATTACGGAACATTTACCGCAAATCTTAGAACAGATTGAGCGATTTAAAAATGGTGAAAAAGTGGAGATATTAAACATTCACAGAATATGACACACTTACAAGGCTATATTGGAATACAGCCTACACTCAAAAAAATTGGTTTTACACCACAGGGCAAAATGTGGGTAGAACTGTTAGACGGTCGTAGAATCGTAACACCTTTAACCCCGTTTCCTTCTATCGAAAAACTATCGGCTCAACAGCGTAAAGCATGGCAGATTATTGATGGGGTTATGTTCTCATTTGTGGATTGTGATGAGGTTTACCATGTGTCTCAGCTACTTGGTAAAGATGAATAGCTTCTAAAATAATCACTAATATGGAATACGAATTTTTAGAGCCTTGGAGTCCTTGTGAAAATTCTATTTCCATTATCAACGAGTTAAAACACGAAATTTCGTCTCAACACATATTACACAATGTACCTGTTGAATTAGTAGCCAGAAGATTCGACTGTGACGATTGTTTATTCAAAATATTAGGGGATAGTCCAAAATACGCGGTCGTTCATTTAACTTGGTCAAGGACAAAAGAAACCAATCCAATCTTTCCTGCTACGGATATTTATGATGATTGGGACGACTTTTTAGAAAACAGGATGAAGCCTGATAATTTAGAGTACTTACTAGAAGATATGTAAATATAAAAATGGACAAAGCTGCAAAAAAAGCCCTTAAAAACCAGTATAAACAGAATGCTGTGAATCAATTCCTCAGTTCTTTACCAATGTCAGTTAATTTATTTAGGAGCCTATTTGATTTTTTGGATAATCAAATCAACAAAGATGCAGGTAGTGATTTTAGCTATACAAAACAATTCTGTATTACCCACGGAACCAACTATGAAGTTTTAAAAAATTGGCTTATCGAAAACGGTGCAGCCAATGATAATGAAGTATTGTGGAATATTGAAGAGAAGTTTGGAGAAGGATAGCCTTACAAAATCAATAACAATAGTACGTTTTACAGTACACTAAAACGACTGTACTAATTTTTAGTTAAAATATTGACTTTCAATCAATTAGTCAAAATACCTACTTTAGGTATCTAAACATGTTAAATCAAAATTTAGTACGTTTTACAGTACGCTACTCAGAATATCAACTGTAACTAACTGATAATCAATAAAGGGTTCGATTCCCCTATGGGTCACAAAATCGCTCTGCGGAAACGCTAAAAGCCTCAAAACCAAGTGTTTTGGGGTTTTTTACTTTTTAGCCCTACCCAAAACATACTGTGGATCAAAGGGATCAAAGCCAAAATTTGGGGAGGGCGTTGTATTTTTTGAGTTTGTATTTAATCAAACCTAACAATTTTTCACTAAAATCTTAGAGCTACCATCATTGTAAGTTTAATGGTCAACGCAACACATTCCAATTCAAAATCGTATTCCAAAGCATAGGAGCGTCGTGGTGATTAAGGTAGCGGTGAAGCGGGTCAAACGTAAAGGCGACCACTTGTCCTTTGCCCACGGGAACGTTGAAAATACCGCCGTGGCCAATGATGGTTTGCTCGTTGCGTACCATACCCGACAGCACATAGGGCGGCTCAGGTTTGGGCGTTGTAGGTTTGGGGTCTTTCACCTCTTTTTTATCAGGCATCCCCATAATAAGCCCCTTATACTCTTCTTCTTCTTTGAGCGGTTTGGTGCCGTACTGCATCAGCATCATATCGCGGTCGCGTTTTTCGGTTTGGAGCAATGCGCCCTGACCTTTGAAAACGTGAAAAACTTCGGGGTAACCGTACATAATCGGGTGGTTGCGGTTGCGGGCTTTCACCTGCACAATCGAGCCTGGATGAAACAGCGTGGGCGATTCGTACCGCTTCAATTCTCGCACAATGCCGAGGTCAGACATAATGCTCGAAGAATTATCCAACGTAATCAATACTCCTCCTGCATCCACAAATTTTTTCAACTCTGCCACCCCCTCAAAACCCGGCCCTCCCGTCATGTCATCAGTGCTACTAGGCGTGCCGTGCGAGGGAAACTCTGCGGTTTGGGTATACGGCATGGGACCAAACTTAGTATCTACTTCGTGGAGAAAGTTAGCACCTGTACCCGCTACACGCGGCACCAAAATCACGTCAAACTGTACCCGTAGATTGCCTTTTTTGAGGTGGTCTTTGTGGACAGAAGTATAAGGAATGCCCCGTTGCTCAAACGTATAGCGCGACCAACCCTCGTCTTGCGTTTGGTACCAAGTGTGGTAAATCGCCACGCGAGGCAGGCTCACTTCGTGCTGCTTCACGGCGGGGAGGGTTTTGGTAGAGATTAAGTCAAAGCCAAATTTGGCTGCTAACTGCTTGGCCTGGTCTGAAGTAATACCCGCAAACACCACTGCGCCCTGCGCCAACGTGTCTTTACGGCCTTCGAGGGTGGTTTTAGCATCCAATACGATGGTTTTGGCACTTGTATTTTGGGATTTTATCCAATACGCCGCCGATAAAACCGTATTTTGGGCTTTGTAATTAAGTACGTAGTGGCTGCCCTCGCCCTCAGCTTTGCCCTCAAATTTGACATCAGCAGTCAGCAGTTTTAGGTCGGAGAGGTCGTATTTGAGCGTATCCTGCTGCGTCACAGTTACGCCGTTGAGGTATTGTAACGTCCAAGCAATGGCGTCGTAGGGAGGAAACTTAGCTTCTTTGGGATAGTTTTGTTTGGTCAATAACGACACCGCCAAATTGCGATACGGCTGGTTTAGTACCACCACATAATCCCCTTGATTTTTGCCCGACTCCGCCTTATGCACTTCAATTCCCTGCGCCCTTAGCTGATTCACCAAATAAGCGGCCATGGCTGGATCGCGTTGGTCTTTGCCAATCACAAATGCTTTGGGCGTTTCTTTGGCGGCTTTGTTAAGATTATTGAGACTCTTTGTGTAAAAATTCTTCAACAGCAACTTTCCGTTGGCCGCTGCATACCCCAACGAAGCCAACACGCCCGCCTGCATATAGTTGATATTGTTTCGGAACGACCAATACACTTTTTCGGTGGCAGGGTACGGTCGATACCACTCCCGACTCGTGACGTTATCGCCCGCAAATTTGGCATTGGCCAGGTCGCGCATAAATGTGTTGGCACCTGCGTTGCCGTAGGTCTCGTAAAAACGCCCCACTGAGTTGTGATTATTGGCAACCCAAATTCCGTAGCCAGGATACCAACCATCATAAAATGCCCAATTGAATACGCCAGGCAACCCCTGTGCCGCCAATGTCGTCATATCGTGGTCGGCCATGATTTGCCATTCGCCGATGGCCACCGGATCCACAGCTTCGCTGTAAGGCCCCGTTCCCGTCGAAATGTACAACAATGGCACTGACTCGTGCAAATCGAGCATAACGGTAGGATGCCAGTCAAAATACGCCTTGAAAATACTCTTCGTGATGGCCTGCGATACTTGCAGCCCGTCGCGGTTGTTATCGTGAAAAACATATTTGCCCCAATACGGCGGTGAAGCAGGCATGCCGTCTTCGAAATTAGTGCGTTTTTTGGTGTAACGGTTGTACCAATCCACCATTTTATCCCAGCCGTCGGGTTCAGACACGGGGTTAATAATAACAATGATGTTGTCACGAATGGCCTTGATTTCTTCGGCTTGGCTCGTTACGAGGCGATAGGCCAATTCCATAAGCATTTCGGGTGAGCCTGTTTCGGAAGCGTGCATCCCGCCATTCAGAAAATACACCACTTTGCTATCGCCCACGATTTTTTGTACATCGGCAGGATTCACTTTGCGTGGGTCGGCAAGGAGCGCCAACTGTCTTTTGTAGTGGTCGAGCCGCTTGATGGTGGCAGCATTGGCAATAATGGCCATTTGGATGGGGCGATTTTCTTCGGTCGTCCCGATTTGCTCGGTCACAATGTTGGGCGACGTCTGGGCTAATTTTTGAAAATACCCATAAATCTCCGCCGTACGGTGCAATGTACCCGCTGCTCCAATGATTTGTCCAAACTGTTTCA
>JAIXPV010000302.1 GCA_027486105.1 Runella sp.
AACCAATAGGAATGATGAGATGCCGCGCATTGCGGGGGTATACCTAAACCGGATTCGCCAAAGTATGCCGCTGCAAGCCGACCCAACGGTGATTTATGCATGGCGGGATTTTTCCATCAAACGCGTAACGGGCCGCCTTTCGGCGTTAAATTCTCCTTATAATACTTACCGGGTGTTAGGATTACCTCCAGGGCCTATCAACATACCGAGTACGGTGGCGATAGACGCGGTGCTGAATGCAGAAGAGCATAACTACCTCTATTTCTGCGTAAAAATTGACCCCGAAGGAAAACTGATGGGCTACCACGATTTTGCCGTTACCTACGAAGACCACCTCCTCAACGCCCGTAAGTACCAAGACGCGCTCAATAAAATGAATATAAAGTAGGAGCGAGGAGTGAGTAGCCTGTAGTGAGAATAAAAAAATACCCATCGCTTCTCATTCCTGACTCCTTACTTCTACCTCATTAATCCTGATTTATGTTTACTTACGAATACAAAGGGATAAGAGTACGATACGCTGATACTGACCAAATGGGGTATGTGTATTATGGAAATTACGGACGGTTTTATGAAATCGGGCGGGTAGAAGCCCTGCGCAGCATTGGGTTTTCGTACCGCGACATGGAGGAAGCGGGAACGATGATGCCCGTGTACGAAAACTATTCCCGCTATCTGCAGCCTGCCCGCTACGACGATGAATTGACGATAAAAGTGACTATTCCAGAATTGCCCGCCGCGCGGGTGGTTTTTCGGTACGAAATTCGAAATCAGACGGGAGCGGTACTCAATACGGGCGAAACCACGCTGGTTTTTCTGAATCGCGAAACCAACCGTCCTACGCGTGCCCCGGGGGGGTTGTTGGAGAAATTAAAGCCCTATTTTTGATTAATCATTCTTCTACTTGTTGAATGCTCGAAAGATGTATATCCCTTTCATCATATACCATTTTTAGATTATCTTTCACCAATTGGGGTTATGAAACAAAGTGCTTACTACATACTATTCAGTATCAGCTGTTTATTTAGTTTTTCGGCGTTAGCACACCTTGGAAGTATATCGGGCGTGGTGTATGAACAAACCACCAACCTGCCCTTGCGGGGGGTAAATGTTCAGTTGACGGGTTTAGGAAAAACCACTACCACCAACGAGCTAGGGCAATATCGCTTTGATGAATTGGTAGCAGCTCCCTATAAAATCGAATTGTCGTACGTAGGTTTGAAAACCGTGGTTGTGGAAGCAATTGTGCTTGATGATCAAACCACTTCCCTGAAAACGCTTATGGTCAACTCCGCCCTCGAATTGAAAGAAGTGGTGGTGTCGGCGCAGCGGGCACATGACCAGCAGCTCATCAGCAATCTTGACATTAAAATTCGCCCTATTGTCAATTCACAAGAAGTTTTAAGGATGGTGCCAGGCTTATTTATTGGCCAACATGCGGGCGGTGGAAAAGCCGAACAGATTTTTTTGCGCGGGTTTGACATCGACCACGGCACGGATATTCAGCTCACCGTCGATGGAATGCCGGTCAACATGGTTTCTCACGCCCACGGGCAGGGATACGCTGACTTGCATTTTGTGATTCCCGAATTGATTCAGGGCGTTGATTTCAAAAAAGGGCCTTATCATGCCGATAAAGGCAACTTTACGACCGCTGGTTGGGTAAATTTTCGGACGCGTAACGCGCTTGAGCGCTCATTTGTGAAACTGGAAGCGGGCCAGTTTGGTACCTATCGGGCAGTAGCAGGTTTGGATTTGCTGGGAAATCATTTGAAGTCTGGAAAAAGTCGCGACAAAAATCAATCTGCGTATTTGGCGTCTGAGTATTCTTATTCTAATTCGTATTTTGATAATCCGCAGGACTTTAAACGATTGAATATCATGGGGAAATACCACGGACACCTTTCCCCAACGACTTACCTCACGCTGACCGGCTCGACGTTTTGGAGTAAATGGAACCACTCAGGCCAGATTCCTGACCGGGCCGTTGAATCGGGGCTGACGGGCTTTTTTGGTTCTGTTGACCCCACCGAAGGCGGTGAAACCAGCCGAACCAATGTGAACGTTCAGCTGGTGACCGTAACACCGCGAAACCATACCATCAAAAATCAGTTTTTTTACGGAAATTATAACTTTGAGCTGTATTCCAACTTTACCTTTTTTTTGGTAGATTCAATCAATGGCGACCAAATTCGCCAGAAAGAGAGGCGTAATTTGGTGGGTTATAACGGTAGTTTTTCTGCCCAAAATGACATAGGCAACACCCAATGGACGACGACATTGGGCGTGCAGTACCGACAGGATTTTTCAAAAAATACGGAACTTTCGCACACCAAAAATCGAACAGAAACCCTCAATCGGATTCAATTTGGTAACATCAACGAACTGAATGCTTCGGTGTATGCCGACGAGTTGGTTCAGGTTTCCAATCGGTTTACTGTCAACGCGGGCATTCGTCTGGATTTTTTTCGTAACCAATACGAAGACCTACTGGCTGCACCCTTAACCACCAAACAGGCTTCGGCGGCGATTCTTTCGCCCAAGTTGAATTTTTATTATACCTTCAATAACCGTTTCCAACTTTATCTCAACACGGGTCGAGGCTTTCACTCCAACGACACTAGGGTAGTGGTTCCGCAGGGAGGAAGGCAGATTTTGCCGCCTGCTTACGGCTCCGATTTGGGCGCGATTTTCAAACCTTTTCCTAAGCTACTCATCAATGCCGCCGCGTGGTATCTGTGGCTCCAACAGGAATTTGTGTACGTAGGTGATGCGGGCGTGGTTGAGCCGGGTAGCCGTACGCGTCGGCAGGGAATTGATTTGTCGGTGCGGTACCAAATCACCGACCACTTGTACGCTGACATTGACTTAAATACCACAAAACCTAGGGCAATCGGAGAATTGGAAGGTCAAAATTACCTGCCTTTGGCTCCTATTTTTACGACGATGGGGGGGCTGTCGGTACAAAATAATGCTGGTTTTAGCGGGTCGTTGCGGTATCGCTACATAGGCAACCGCCCCGCCAACGAAGACAATTCCATCGTGGCCAAGGGCTATTTTGTAACGGACATGCAGGCAAATTATAGTCGCAAAAATTATACCCTTGGCCTGTCAGTTCAAAACCTATTTAATACGCGTTGGAAAGAAACTCAGTTTGCGACCGAGAGCCGATTGCAGGGAGAAGCGGCACCCGTCGAAGAAATTCACTTTACACCCGGAACGCCCTTTTTCGCCCGTTTGAGTTTGACAGTTTTCTTTTAAGTGTGGCTAAATGGGGTTTATTGATAAATAAGTATTTGATAAACAGTAGGTTGTGAGATTGCGAAGGCCTTCTGGGGCTAAACTAATTTTTTGTAATCATTGGGTTACGGAAATTATTAGGGTCAAGTTTAGTATTTTTGGGTTCTGAAATCATCAAAACGCTTTAATGCTCCAACACTGGTCTGACTCCAAATACCGACAGTTGCGTAAAACTTATGCTTTTTTGCACCGAAAGCGGTTTTTTAGCAAGGGCGTCTCGTTGGCGGATATTGGTACATTGTTGATTGAAAAAATTCTTTTGTACGACATCGACCAACGGGCAACCGCCGTAGCTTACAACTTCACGCTTGCTGTTTTTCCAGCCATTCTGTTTTTGTTTACGTTGATTCCGTATTTCCCGATTGCCAACATGGAGTCTCAAATCATGAACTTCATGTACGATGCCATGCCCAAATCGCTGTATGAATTTGCGGCAGCCACCATTTATGACATCATCAGTCGGAAGCAGGGCGGCATTCTGTCGTTTGGTTTTGTGTTTGCGTTGCTCACGGCTACCAACGGAATGGGAGCGCTCATGACCGCCTTCAACATGGTAGACCATACCTCGGAAAACCGAGGTTTTTTTAAGGCTAAAGGAATTGCCTTATTGCTCACCGTGTTGTTGTCGACGGTGCTTTTTTTGGCGGTTTTGGTCATTATTGTGGGCGGTTTTTTGGTCGATTGGCTGCACCAAACCATTTTGTTTGGGGATAATTTAACCGTCTTTTTATTGGACGCACTGCGCTATTTGGTAATGTTTTTTGCTTTTACGGTTGCGGTAGCTATTATTTACCGGTTTGCCCCCAAAGTGCGGCACGGGTGGCGCTTCTTTAATTTAGGAGCAATCATTGCCTCAATGTTGATTATTTTGGTGACCTACGGATTCTCCTTCTATCTTTCTCGTTTTGGGAGTTATAACAAACTCTACGGTTCTATCGGAACCATCATTGCGCTGATGATTTGGTTTTACCTTGTGGCGCTGCTGTTGATTTTTGGATTTGAACTCAATACTAGCATTTGGCGGGCCAAGCATCAGAGAAGAAGCACCGAAACAAAAAAATAAATGCCATCCGCAAATTGGAATGGCATTTATGTACTACCCTAACCCATAAATAATGAAAAATATACTTCTATATCGTATCATAAGAAAATTGCAGAGAAAACCGTGCCAAAGTACTGGGCGATTTTGATTTGTGTTGATGTTTTTAAGGTATATTTTGTAATTCACTGATTTATAGTTAATTGGTTATATTTATTGAATTTTTCTATACCCAAAGATGTAGAATATTCTTCCCATAAACCTATTTCTGATTGCTTCTTTGTTTACCGTTTACTAAAAAGTTAGGTTGCTTTGGTTAGAGATAGAGCCTAATATTTTACATTTACTATACAAAAACGCGCCGTTTATAAATTTTCTAGCGTACTGTAAACATTGAATATGAATCCAATTGTCACCGTTATTTGCACCTGCTACAATCATGAACTTTTTGTTCGGGAAAGCCTTTTATCGGTCATTCAACAAACGTATTCTGCCATTCAGTTGATTGTGATTGACAACGCGAGCACTGATGAATCAAGAAGGGTGATTCAACGCCTAGTAGATGAGTATCCCGAAATTATTTTTATCAGAAATACCCATAACATAGGACTATGCCGGGCCTTTAACCAGGGCCTTGGCGAAGCAACGGGTAAATATGTCATTGATTTAGCCGCTGATGATGTGATGCCCCCCATTCGTACCGAAA
>JAIXPV010000360.1 GCA_027486105.1 Runella sp.
ATATTCTTTCTGTGATCAGTGATAAATCAATTTCCTTTGAAGTATTTTCTGACGATCTAGACGACATGGAGCGTCAGGCGCTCAAGATTGCTACTTGGGGAGAAAATGTGTACGTTAAAATACCAGTTACTAATACTAAAGGAATACCAACCTATGCATTAACTAAAAAATTGGCTGAACAAGGAGTAAAGCTCAATGTCACAGCAATAATGACACTTGAACAAGTACGTGATGTCGTAATGAGTCTACAGCCTGATGTACCTTCCTATGTTTCTGTTTTTGCAGGGCGCATTGCAGATACTGGGGTAGATCCTGTACCATTGATGGCTGCCGCTGTGGAAATTACTAAGTTAAAGCCTGCCGCAGAGTTGATTTGGGCTAGCCCCCGTGAACTTTTGAATATTTTTCAAGCAGATGAAATAGGATGTCAGATAATAACGGTGACTAATGATATTCTTAAAAAACTAAGCCTAGTAGATTATAATCTTGAGCAATACTCCCTTGATACTGTGAAAATGTTCTATAATGATGCCACACAAGCAGGGTTTTCACTTTGAGAATTACAGTAGGCAACTAGACAATAAAATTTTTCACAATCATTCTGTAAAAAAATAATTAACAACGATAATTAATTATGAATAGACAACATCATATTCAATTATCGTTGTTAACTTGCGTTTTATCTTTTACTAGTCTTTTTTAAGAAGTATAGATAGGTACAGTAGCTATTTTTAATACAATTACAGAGATAATGAATTTTAGAAATGCTAAATTTCTGGTTGCGTATTTAATTGGATACATTTCCACAAATTTACTTGCCCAATGCCCTGATGCATCTCTGTTTGGGAATCAATGGACTAGAGGAAGCTTTGATATTGTAGGTACACAAGGTGGCACCCAATGTACAGGCCGCGTAGTAACTGTTATCACACCACCAACCGTAACTAAAGCACGTTATATATTTGACTACAAAAATGTAAGTGATACTTTAGCAGCTACCCCACAAACTTCTTTTACTTATACGCAACCTGGTCCTTACTGTATTGTTCAACTGGGTACCATAAATGGTAAACCCTCCTTAATATCCGCCCGGATAATTGTATATTCTGCGTCTAAGCCTACATTTACTTTATCTTCCGAATGTGATAATTCATTGAAGTTATTGATTAATACGACAGGACTTGCTTTTGGTAGATATTTGGTAGATTGGGGGGAAGGAAAACCAGCCCAAGTGTATACACCTGGACAGCCTGACCTTAGTTATACCTACGCAAATGCAGGTACCTATCAAATAAAAGTAACGGGCGAGGGTACATTCCCGTTGGTAGGATGTAATGCGGATAGCGACCCGCAAACTTTTGAAGTGTTGAATGACCCTGCTCCTATTACAAATGCAACGGCCACCGTACTAAATAATTTGTACAGTCAGGTAAGCATAACGGTACCCAACACGTTAAAAGTTAAAAATTATTCGTTCACCAAAAATGGTACTGAACAAACCCGGGCCAATAGCATTTTTATTGATTCCAGCCTAAATGCTACTCAAAGTAGCGCTTGCTACCAAGTAGCCTACGCCGATGCCTGCGACCGCAAGCCCGCTACAATGCCCACGGTTTGCACCATCTACCTGCAAGCAGACAAGGAAACCCTAAAATGGTCTCCAGAATCGCCTTTTTCCACAGCAGTCAACACCTATACAGTTGAAAAGCTCAATGAAAATGGACAGGTTGTTGCCACTTATCTCGTTGGCAATGGTACAGAATGGCCAATTGACATCAGTGATAATGACGCTGAAGTAGTTTATCGCGTTCGTGCTACGAGCGTAAATGGACAAACAAGCCTATCTAATGCCATCAGCTACGGTCGAACGGTTAAATTGTTTGTTCCAGATACCTTCTCCCCCAACAATGATGGACTAAACGATACATTTGAGATAAAAGGACAATTAATCAATAAGCTAGAAATAACGGTCTATGACCGCTGGGGCAATGTGCTTTACAACACCAAAGATGGCACGAGAGGATGGGACGGAACCGACGTAAACGGAAGAGAGCTAAGCCCGGGATTTTATACTTATAAAATAGAATACACTGATACAAAAGAAAGAGTTTATTCTAAACTTGGTACTGTCAATTTAATAAGATAAATGTTGGATCAGCTATTGCTATTTGTTTGTGCGCAACAAGACTGTTACTATACTTTATTTTGTTAATTCTCATTCTGAAGGCTGAAAGATACCGTTAGATAACTTATAGCCTATCTTGTTGTGGATAATCCAAAAAAAACTTAGCTTTACTCACTGAATTTTCAAAATAGACATAAATATTTTTTATAATATGAAAAAGCCACTACTCGTCTTTCTGGGTTTTCTCTGTATTCCTGCTGCTCATGCCCAGTTTTTTTCTTCAGCCGAAGTCTACATTGGCTCAGGTGCTGTTGTTACCTTGAACAACGAAATAATTAACCAAGGTGACTGGAAGTCAGACGGTACGCTTCATCTCCGTAAAGGGATAAGCAACCAAGGTCAAATGGCCTTGAACGGTCAAGTCGTATTGGACGGAGAAGGAACGCAACTCATTCAGAGTGCTAATTCTATCAACGTAGGCTCACTTTTACTTTCGCAAGTCGGAAAAGTGAATCTGCAAGCTCCGTTGATTGTACAAAACGAGTTAAAATTTGGCAAAGGAATTATTGAAAATACGGCGTTATTCCCCTTAGAAATAGCCGATAACGCTCAAATTACGGGAGCCTCTAACCGTTCACACGTAAAGGGATACGTTCAAAAGTCGGGCGATGATGCGTTTGATTTTCCCGTGGGCGATGGCATTGAATTACATACCTTTGCCATCTCAAAACCTGCGAGCGAAGATAAAATATCAGTTGGATTTGTGACGCAGAGCCCCACTCGTCTGTCTAATAAACTAGCTGATGCCGTTGCCGAAGTGACTGGCAACAACTATTGGGCAGTTCAGGGAATCAAAAACCAAAACATTAAAGTGAGTATTGCCTCAGAGCAGGCCAACAACCAAATCCTGCAATTGCGCGACAGTCAATGGAACTTAGCCGCTGGGAGTGTTGAAAATAACATTGTCTCGGCCCAAACTGTACTGAATGGTGCATCTTACTTTACGATTGGCACACAAATTGCGGAATCATCAGAAAATGCAGAAGTCAGCGTTTATCCCAATCCAAGCAATGGTTCATTTGACGTTCGCTTAAAAGGATTTTCGGCTAACGAAATTATATCTCTTGATATTACTGATTTGAGTGGACGTTCATTGGTTAAGCAGGAAGGTAAAGTCAAAGATTTCTCAACTAAATATTCGATAGGAGATAAAGTATCCAACGGCAGTTATTTTCTACGAGTCCTTCGTACCGAAAAAAACCAAAGTTTTGTACAAAATTTACTTATTACTAAGTAATATTGAGCTGTTCTTTGTGTAAGTGTGCCCAAGATAAAAGTATCTTGGGCACACTTATTTAATGGTTTTAGGTTCTACTGAAGCTGTATTATTTTTGAATAATCACTTCATTATTGAAAAATATGAAACATCGTTACTCATTTCTTTTCTTACCATTTCAACTTATTCTAGACTGGATACTTCTAAATCTGTCTTTTTGGATTGCGTATCTCATTAAATTCGGATTTTCCTCAGAATTCAATTCTTCGTACCAATGGTTTTTGCTCGTTTGTAATTTGATATGGCTGGGTTTAATCGTTATCGTAAAACCTTATAATTACTCACGAATCAAATTTCATGTTTTCAATATTTTATATCAATACCTATCACTGTCTGGTGTGTTCGCTGCATGTATGGCATTTGCGTGGATTATTTTGAGAGATTTAAATTTGTCCCGATTACACATGTTGTTCATGCTTATGGTATTTGTGGCGATGGGGATTACGTGGCGGGTATTTGCCGTAGTCTTCATTAAATTTTACCGCGCATCGGGTCATAATATACGGCGATACATTATTGTAGGCCACGGTAAATTAGCGACTACGTTAAAAGAATTTTATGAAAATTATCCCGAATTTGGTTATGAATTTTACGGTTTTTTTGGGGAGATAGACGAAACTAACAAGTCTATTATGCGCGGAGATTACGCTCGTTTAACAACATTTATTAAACAAAACACTATTGATTGCGTATACTGCTGCACCCCTTACGTCAACAATGAAGTATTAAGTAACATCATCACTCAATCAGAGCAGGAAAATTTTCAAGTAAAGTTGGTCATTGATTTTTCTTCAATTCTGAGCAGGCAATTGACGGTTGAATACCATGATATGTTGCCGATTATTGATATTTCAAACCGTTTTTGGGAAGACATAAAAGTACAAATACTAAAACGAGTCTTCGATATTTCCTTTTCCTCATTTATACTTTTTCTGGGTATGCCGATTTGGGTTATTATAGCTTTAATCACCAAACTTTCTTCCAAAGGACCCATATTCTATTCTCAGGAGAGAATTGGGAAAGCTGGCAAACCTTTCCACATTTATAAATTTAGAAGCATGTACGTAAATGCGGAGCAAGAGGGGCCTGCATTATCATTTGGCAAAGAAGACCCCAGAATAACCCCATGGGGGCAATTCATGCGTAAAATGCGCTTGGATGAAATACCACAATTTTATAATGTCCTAAAAGGGGACATGTCAGTAGTGGGTCCGCGCCCTGAGCGTCAATTTTTTATTGACCAGATTACTCCTATCGCACCTGATTTTACGAAATTATTGACCGTCAAGCCGGGCATCACTTCAATTGGCCAAGTAAAATTTGGATACGCACAAAACGTTGAGGAGATGATTCAGCGTTTGGAATTTGATTTACAATACTTAAAAAAAGTTTCTTTGTTTGTTGATATGTTGATTATATGGGAAACAGTAGTAGTAATGCTTAAAGCCAAAGGAAAATAATTCTAACTTAGTCACGAATTTGAAAAAAGTACAAGTAATAGAAATAGACCAAATAACAACTTCGTTAAATCATCATTTTTATTTATGGTGCTCGTAATATTCGAACAAATTAGTTGTCAAATCTGCCTTCAAAAGACGTCATAATTATTATCGCTTCATTTCATGCCAAAATAATATTTTTTGACTTATCCATTTACCCACAAAATATTTTGCTGCTTTGGGCTTGCTGAAAATATAGTAAGCAATTAAGTGCTTTGTAACTTGATTGACTCTCAAAAACAAATTATTTTTCGGCCTTCTCAAAACTAATGTAAAATAAAGTTTCTGTACTAAATAATTATCGGGCAACTTGGGTAAAGTAAAAACAATGTTCAACTCCTCCGTAAGAATCTTCAAGCCAACGTACAGTGCAAATTGCACATTGCGTTCTTGAGCGTAGTCAAAAATCGCTTTCAAATCTATTTTGTCATTCTTTTTAAGAATTGTGTAAGCGTCGGGTATCCATCGAAGGGTCGGTTGGCCACCAATTGTACCGTGGATGATGGTGTGAAAGAGTTGATACGAATCCGATAAAATAGAGGTGTCGCTATCTTCCGAGAGCGCGAGGGGTTGGCGAAATTCAGGTTTGTCTAAAACACATTGTTCGGTGTAGTATTGAAAAAAAAATGCTTGCCAGTGCAAATCCACATCAATGCCCCCTTCATCAAAGCAATGCATTGCATGGATGAGATGTCGGTATTTGTATTCAATAGCGTCAGGAATATTACCGTAGGTAGCTAACAGCGAGATGGTTGGCTCTAAATATTCTAAAGGAACTAATAAATCTACATCTCCCATCGGTCGTACCCCCATATCCTTATAATAATGCAAAGACATTGGAATACCTTTAAGCAGCATGTTTGGGATACCTGCTTCATTGCAAGCCCTAACTATCTCCTGCGCCCTGTACAACAATTTTTGGTTGGACATCCAAGTAGTTCGATACGCATCCTTTAATGCTGGTAAAAGTGAATCATCAGTATGTTCTAATTTTCGATAAATTAAGGGTAGCACCCTCAAAGATTCAGTATCTATCTCTGAAAAAATGGAATAGTTTGCATCCGCTTTCGTTATATGATTGAGATTCTGATATTTTTTCCAACGTTCCCAATAGTTAATCGCTTCCTCAGGAGCAAAAAGTGCCGCTTTCAGTAGCCAAATTTGGTCTTCTCGGATGCCAATGAGTTTTTTTACTTCTTCGATGGTCATTATTATTGTTTTAGCAAGCAATATAAAGAAGATACTTTTTGAGGGGTGTATTTTTTTGATTTTATTTGTCAACTAATCCAGGTTTAAATGTTTGTCCAAAAACAATTTTCATTTAAAATAAACGATAACCCTACTATCCATTCAAAGAGCTATAATTGTGTGAAAAAAAAAAATATTGTATTACACTTATTCTTTCAAGGGCTCTTTTTCGTTTCTCACAACGCATTTTCCCAAGATTCGACACGAAACAACCGCAATCAACAATATGTATCGATGACAGGATATGGCTCAACAGCCAGAACACCATTTTGGATGCGAACAAATCAATATGCTACGATTCCAGAGAGCTCGGGCCTTATGATTCGCGCAGGTTCAAAAAACCTGTTCTCCATTGCTCAAACACCCCATTTGAAGGCAGGATATGGCATCGACCTAGTGGCAAATTTGTCAGCCAACAGTCAGGTAATTTTACCAGAACTTTACGGAAAAGTACAGTTTAAGAAATGGGAGTTTTATGTTGGGAGAAAACGCGAAACGGTAGGTTTATGTGATACGCTCCTTGGCAGTGGTTCTTATGTTTGGTCTGGCAATGCCCTTCCCATTCCAAAAATCCAACTAGCCATTGTAGACTTTCTTCAACTCCCTTTTACCAAAAACCTGATTTCTTTCAAAGGTTCATACGCGCATGGTTGGTTTGGCTCAGGGGATTTCGCCTACGGCTACTTCCTTCACCAGAAAACATTTTATGTTCGCATAGGCAAACCCACTTCCCAACTAAGATTATATGGTGGCTTCAATCATCAGGTACAATGGGGGGGCAAAACCTACGGTGACATTGGAACCGTCAATAATCGAACCTTTCCTGTAAGCTTTAAAGACTACATTTCGGTAGTCACTGGTGCGAGAAACCTTGGAAATACCGCTTTTGATTCAACCAATAGGGTCGGGAACCACTTAGGCACGTTAGATATTGGAGCAGAATTTGAATTTCGTCGCATGAGCCTTTCTATTTACCGACAGAGTCTATTCGACGATGGTTCTTTGGCCCGAAAAGAAGCAAATAACATCGCTGATGGCCTTCAGGGAATCGTACTGAAGTTTCTTTATCCAGAACGAAAGAAAGGACAATTCAGCCTCAAGAAAGCTCTTTTTGAATTCTTATTCACTAAAAGTCAAGGAGGTTCAACTTTTGATTTTTACGGTGGTATTTTTGGCCGTGACAACTACTTCAACCACCAACAGTACTTCGATGGTTGGTCATACAAACGGCGTATCATAGGTACTCCTTTCATTACCAATTACCGAGACACGAACAATCCTGACGCCTATAACAGCAATGAAATCGCCAACAACAACCGCGTGGTGGTTTATCATTTTGGCTTTGAAGGCTACTATGGAGAGAAACTGCATTTTTTAAGTAAACTTTCCTACAGCTTGAATTACGGCACCTACGGTTTCCCTTATCAAACCGTTCCCAAGCAATTTTCAGGCTTGTTTCAAGTGGATGGCCAAATTGGCCTTTGGGAAGGGCTTGAATGGAACGCCGCAATCGCCCTTGATCAGGGACAACTTTATACCAATACATTTGGTGGTCGAATCGGCATCCGTAAAACGTGGTCAGGTAAAAAGTAATCCTCTTGGAGTATGACAAAGACCGTAAAAGACCAAATGAACAGGGTAGTTACGCTGCCTGTGCCCCCTAAACGCATCGTTTCTCTCGTCCCCTCACAAACTGAACTGCTCTTTGCCCTAGGACTACGTGAAGAAATCGTGGGAGTGACCAACTATTGTATTCACCCAGCCGAGGAAGTAATGCAAAAGACTAAAGTTGGAGGCACCAAAAACTTTGATGTTGAGGCCATCCAAAGGTTAAATCCAGATTTAGTTATTGGCAATAAAGAAGAAAATGAGGAAAGTGGGATAAACACCCTTAACCAGTCCTTCCCAGTGTGGATGTCGGATATCTTTACCCTTGAAGATGCCGTCGATATGATTTTACGGATAGGAGCATTGGTAGGCAAAGAGTCAGAGGCGGAATCTATTGTTTTAAACATTGAGCGGGGTTTTTCGGCACTTCCAACGTCCCGAAATCACCCCAAAACAGCGGCGTACTTCATTTGGCGTAAACCATACATGGTAGCCGCTTCCAGTACATTTATCGACGATATGCTCAAACGCGCAGGGTTTCATAATGTTTTTGGTTCATTGAGCCGTTATCCCGAAATAACCTCTGAGCAACTAAAACAAGCCCAACCTGATTATATTTTTTTATCTTCCGAGCCTTATCCATTCAAAGAAAAACACCTTCAGGAATTTCAGAATATTTGTCCTGATACCGCCATTTTGGTGGTAGATGGCGAACTCTTCAGCTGGTATGGGAGTAGATTACAAGGGTCTGCTGCTTACTTTTCAAAACTTGGACAGCTAGGTTAAAATTTTTCGGCTCCCGATTTTGTACAAGTTAAACCCATTTAGTTATTATTATTGCACCAATTAACTGTACCAAGTCAGTTACTAATCCTAACTTCTTAACTCCTACCCTGTATGCTCTTATTGTACGTCCTGCTGGGCATTTTAGCGCTTATCATTTTAGTCGCTTACTTTCATTTAGATACCTTTATTTCCTTTGTACTGGTCAGTATTGGGCTAGGCCTGGCGTGCGGCATGAGTGTGACGTCGATTAGCCAATCGCTCGAAAAAGGCATTGGAAGTACGTTGGGTTCCTTGGTCATTATCATTGGTTTCGGCTCAATGCTCGGAAAGCTCGTGGCCGACAGCGGAGCGGCCCAACGAATTACGACTACCTTAATGAATATTTTCGGCTTAAAATACCTACCTTGGGGGTTGGCGTTGGCTGGTTTTATCATTGGCTTGCCGTTGTTCTATAATGCTGGTTTCGTCATTGTCATACCGCTTATTTTTACCATTGCTGCATCCACCAAATTGCCTATGCTGTACGTGGCTGTTCCGATGTTGTCGGCATTGTCGGTGGCGCATGGTTATTTACCCCCTCACCCTTCTCCTACGGCCATTGCTGCGCAGTTCAAAGCGGATGTAGGTCAAACGCTTTTTTACGGCTTAATCGTTGCTATCCCAGCCATTATTCTGGCAGGGCCCATTTTTGCTAAAACCCTCAAAAAATACGACCCAAAACCCGACGCTTCTTTGTTTAACACCAAACATTTTAGCGAGTCGGAAATGCCTGGCCTAGGCATCAGTTTATTCGTTGCGTTATTGCCTTTGTTGCTATTGACGCTTATGCCCTGGTTCAAAGGTTATTTTGCGGAAGATAACATTCTCTACACAGTTTTTTTTTTTTTTTTCGACCCTTAGATTTCGATGTTGATTTCTGTACTGGTTGCTATTTACTTTCTCGGGATTAAACGCGGCAGAACGACCAAAAACGTCATGAAATCGCTCGAAGAAGCCTTTAAGAGCGTTTCCATTATTTTGTTGATTGTTGCCGGTGCTGGGGGCTTCAAACAAATCCTGACCGATGGCGGCGTGAGTAAGTACATTGGAGAACTGTTGGCAGGGGTAGAAATTTCTCCGCTTATATTAGGATGGGCCATTGCGGGGGTGATTCGTATTTGTGTAGGCTCAGCCACCGTTGCTGGACTTACGGCGGTAGGTATTATTGCGCCATTGGTGCAAAGTCAAGGGGTAAAACCCGAATTGATGGTATTGGCCATCGGCTCGGGGAGTTTAATTTGTTCCCACCTCAACGACGGCGGTTTTTGGCTGTTTAAAGAATACTTTAACCTCTCCATCAAAGAAACACTCCAAACTTGGACGGTTATGGAAACCATCGTTTCAATCGTAGGTTTGCTGGGCGTTTTGGTATTGGATCAGTTTGTGTAGCTATCGAATTATGGCTGGTTCTAGGGCATTTTGAAATTAAAATATCACAAATAAAAAAAGCCTCGCAATTGCGAGGCTTTTAAGTTGGCGGACAAGGACTCGAACCCTGAATAAAAGAACCAAAATCTTCTGTGTTACCATTACACCATCCACCAATTCCGTTTTGGTGGTGCAAAAGTAGCCCTTTATCGGTTACGTGTCAAGTCGTTTTTGAAAAAAAATGATAAAAAAAACTAGCCAGCGTCTTTAGAATTGATAATCAGGGAGTTTATGAGAAATTAAATTTCAAACTTTTTTTTCTCATTTTAAACTCCCGCCGTAGTTACGTCGGCGGCTATCTTTTTAACCAAGCCCTGCAAGACTTTTCCTGGACCACATTCAATGAACTCAACGGCACCGTCGGCCACCATCGCCCGAACCGATTGGGTCCAGCGTACGGGTGCGGTGAGTTGTGAAATCAGATTTGCTTTAATGGTTTCTACTTCCGTAGCCGCTTGAGCTTTTACGTTTTGATAAATGGGACAACGCGGAGCTGAAAAGGCCGTTGCTTCAATAGCCGCCGCCAGTTCTTCGCGGGCTGGCTCCATGAGGGGAGAGTGAAACGCCCCACCCACTGGTAGCGGCAATACACGCTTAGCACCTGCTTCTTTCAATTTTTCACCCGCTAGGCGCACACCTTCATGCGTCCCCGAAATGACTACCTGACCAGGGCAATTAAAATTGGCCGCTACTACCACTTCTCCTTCCACAGAGGCACAAATTTCTTCAATTTTAGCATCGTCCAAACCTAATACGGCCGCCATCGTTGACGGACTGATGACACAGGCCCGTTGCATGGCGTCGGCTCGTTTGGCGACCAATCTCAATGCATCTTCAAATGATAAGGCTCCCGCCGCTACTAACGCAGAAAACTCTCCCAATGAATGGCCCGCCACCATGTCGGGCTTGAAATCTTCAATAGTAGAAGCTAGAATAACGGAATGTAAAAATATGGCAGGCTGCGTCACATCGGTTTGTTTGAGTTCTTCGTCGGTTCCTTCAAACATTACTTTTGTAATCTCAAAACCTAAAATTTCGTTTGCTTTATCAAACATTGCACGGGCTTGGGCATTATTTTCGTACAAATCTTTACCCATTCCGCTGAACTGAGAGCCTTGGCCAGGGAAAACGTATGCTTTCATTAAGGTTATTATTGAGTGAATTATGAATTAATGACTGCAAACTTAATCACTCCCTGCCTAACTCACTCTATCACAAACAATTTTTTCTCTTCGGGCGTAGGGATACGGCATGACTCGCTCTTACCAAACAGTCGGTAGCGGTTTTTGGCAATGATATCGTAGAAGAAATCACGGATAAAACGGGGAACGACGCGAAACAGATACAGCCAAGACCAGCCTTTCAGATAACGTGCTATCTCCAGCGCAGCGTCTGATTTTTCGTACAAGCTCCCCTCTCTCAGCAAAAGTACGGTATCAAAATCAGTCAGTTGGCGATTATTCTCGGCCAAAAGTCGCTGACCGAAATCAGATTGTAGTGAGGCAAACCGAAACCTTCGGGTGGCATCTCGGTCAATGACGAAGTTGATACTCGCATTGCAGAAATTACAAACACCGTCAAAAAGAATTACATCTGGCATATCGAGATTGTTTTGACCTACATCAATTACTCATAACACACCCGAAAGCCCACGGTATTTTTTTTGGATGCGGGTGCTAATCCGTAACGAAACGTAAGCGGTTTGGGTTCGTCGCCAAACGAGCGCCCTCTCACCACTCGACCGCTTCCCTGCGGTGGGCCAGCAGGTGCATTACTTGGGCTGTTGGCATAATAATTTTTATCATACCAATCGGCGCACCATTCGGCGGCATTTCCCCCCATGTCAAACAGCCCTAATTTATTGGCTTTTTTGGTGTTGACTGGCTTTGTTCCCGCGCCATCGGTATTTCCAGCATACCACCCCAACTCTTCGGTAACAACGGTATTTTTAGCCGCACCACCGCAGGCAGCGTATTCCCATTCGGCTTCGGTCAAAAGACGAACCCTTCTTTTTGTCTGCCCTGAAAGCCAGTCGCAATACGCCACGGCTTCGTCCCATGAAACACCAACAATGGGGTGGTCATCCTGCCAACCCCAATTAGGCGGTGCAGGCATGACTTTTCCAGTAGCTTTGGCGAAGGTTCGGTATTGAGCCACCGTCACTTCATGCTTTGCCACAAAAAAATCAGTGAGCGTTACAGAATGAACGGGGCGCTCATCAATGGCTCCTTTGTCATCCCCCATTGAAAATGTACCTCCTTTTACGAGTACAAAATCGGGTAATTCAGCGCGGCTTTCGTTTTTTTCGGGTGCGGGGTTGGAATTTGTATTTTTTCGGGGAAACGACGTAGGATTGGGGGTAACAGATGCGTTTGTTTTCTGGGCTAA
>JAIXPV010000430.1 GCA_027486105.1 Runella sp.
GCACGCCGTTTTATGCCGAAATGGGGGGACAGGTAGGAGATTCGGGGCAATTGGAGTTACGAGTTACGAATGCCGAAGTACGAATAATCAATATTGTTGATACGAAGAAAGAGAACGATTTATTTATCCATGTTTCCAGGGATAAAAATCTGGATGAAATCCTCCTAACGCCCGACTACTCGCTCCTCGCTTCGGTAGACGCCCACCGCCGTCAGAACATCATGCGCAACCACACCGCTACGCACTTGATGCTGGCAGGTTTGCGGAAAGTATTGGGTACACACATTGTGCAAAAAGGTTCGTATCAAAACGACGAAGTAACGCGATTTGACTTCTCTCACTTCGCCAAAGTAACCGATGAAGAATTAAAGCAAGTAGAAGATATTGTAAATGCCAAGATTCGCGCCAACATCGCCCAAAAAACCTACGTCAATGTGCCGATTGATGAAGCCATCAAAAAAGGTGCGACGGCTACATTTGGCGAAAAATACGGCGATTTTGTCCGCGTGGTAGAGTTTGACCCGCAGTTTTCGGTCGAGCTTTGCGGAGGTACTCACGTGCCTTCTACGGGCGAAATTGCCCTTTTTAAGTTCACATCCGAAGGCTCCGTTTCGGCAGGTGTACGACGCGTAGAAGCCGTAACGGGCGAAAAAGCAATGGAAATAATAAGCCGTCAAGCAGATGTTATTAGCCAATTGGAAGAGCTGTTTAAAGGTCAAAAAGACGTGGTGAAAGCCGTAGAAAATTTGCTTTCGGAAAAAGCCACGTTGCTCAAACGCATTGAAGCCCTTGAAAACGAAAAGTTGCAACAAACCAAACAAGGGTTATTGGCTCAGGTAGCAACTAAAGACGAAATTTCGGTCATCATTGCGCGAGTAGACGTTGCCAACGCGGATGCACTCAAATCGCTGGCGTATCAGCTAAAGGAATCGTTGAGTAGCTGTTTCATTGTATTGGGAACCGTACTCAACGGCAAGCCACAATTGGCGGTCATGCTTTCAGAAGATCTGGTAGCGCAGGGCAAACATGCCGGCAACATCGTCAAAGACCTCGCCAAGGAAGTCAAAGGCGGCGGCGGCGGGCAGCCTTTCTTTGCTACCGCTGGTGGCTCGGATGCGGGCGGGCTGGACGCGGCATTGGCAAAAGCGAAGGCAATTTTATAATTTCAACACATTAGATACGTCTGTTTGAAGGTTACAAAATCCCTGACTGAAAAGTCGGGGATTTTTTGTTTTTAGGTATGATCAAACAACGAATGAGCAGCCGTAAAAAATATATCCTAATTTGATTAACAAATTACCATAGAAGTATATTTTATATTATGTAAGGATTTTATTGTTTAGAATATTTTTTCAACCTTAATTGAAACATTCTTTAAAGTAATCCTAAAGATAAGGTTTTAACAACGGCACACAATACAGTAAAATATGCTTTTTATCAGTAAACATGTTGTCTGTCTAGCTATTATATTGGCTTCTTTAAAAGTATACGCTCAGCCCCCTGTTCTTTCGTTTGAAATATACCAAACAGGATTAACCCGACCCACCAATATTCAATCGGCGGGTGATAGTAGACTATTTGTTTCTGAAATTGGCGGGAAAATAAAAATTATCCAAAACGACACTATTCTCTCAACGCCCTTCTTAGATATTAGTGTCAAGGTCGAGGACATCCAATGGGCGGGCATCAACAGTTTCGCTTTTCATCCAAAATATGCCGAAAACGGCCGCTTTTATGTACTCTACATTCGAAAACCCGATAACGTTGTTCAACTTTCACAATTCCGAAAAAGTGTCGGCAACGCTAACCTAGCCGATACCACCGAAACGCGTTTGCTTACCATCCCACACGTACTCAATATAGGCCACCGTGGCGGAGCAATCTGTTTTGGAAGCGATGGTTATTTGTATATTTCTACGGGCGATGATGCTGATGGCGGGCGCAACACCGTAGGCGACCCGCTCAACAATGCCCAAAACCTAGCCAAACTTTTCGGCAAAGTGCTGCGCATTGACGTCAACGCAAACAACAACACTTACTCCATTCCATCTTCAAATCCCTACCAAATGCCCAACGACGGCATTCGGGACGAAATCTGGGCGCGGGGTCTTCGAAACCCTTGGCGCATGAGTTTCGACCGCTCAACGGGAGATTTATGGATTGGCGACAATGGACAAGATGGCTGGGAGGAAATTGATTTTTTAGCCAAGAACGCCCCCAGTAGGGCTAACTTTGGATGGCGGTGTTATGAAGGTAACCATCGGTATGTTCAACCCCTATGCGAAGATTCAATCAGTATGATTTTTCCCCTCCACGAATACGCGGGCTTCAACAACAATGGTGGAGCTGGGCGGTCGGTAATCGGGGGTTTTGTATATCGCGGCCAACAGTTTCCGGCCATGTACGGTCACTACATCTACGCCGATTATATTTCAGGAAATTTTTGGGCTTTACGCCGCAATCCCAACGGCAGCTACCAAAATGTGGCCCAGTCCTCCACCCTTTCTAGCCCTGTTACATTTGGGGAAGATTGGCGAGGGGAATTATATACGGCTTCATTCTCAAACGGAAACATCTATAAAATAAAAGCCCAAAACTGCCCTTCCTCTCTTACTTTGACCTCTTTTGACCCCATAACCAACAACAATACATTCAAAGCAAGCAATTCAATCAACGCGACCAATACAATTGCAAATGCTGTAAATGTAAGCTACACAGCTGGCAATATCATTGAATTGAAACCTGCGTTTGTGGCCTCTACTGGAAGTGTTTTTAACGCAAAAATCGGCCCATGCCCAACCGCTCCTTGATGCGCCGAAATGCGTTTTAAAGCCTTTTTTTAGTTCCTAAAAACATCTCACCTTTCTGCTCATTGGTCAGGATAAAATCTTCGTTGTTAATAAATACAATGGCCTCAGTTTGTCCCTGCGCAAACTTTAAGCAGTACAATGGCTTCCGGAAATTCATGCCTTGGCTCACGTCAAAAAACAAGAGTTTTCCGTAGGTCAGTAGCACCAGCGTTTTTCCGTCGGGGCTTACATCAGCCGCCGTTACCATGGATTTGCTGTACACACTGTCGATGGGCGCAACCGTGTACGCGCCTGCGCTATCGGGTACCGCATACATCCTTACGTTGCGGTTAGTCGTACTGCGGTTTTTAGAGAATAAATACAATTTATTTTGGTGCCAAACGGTAGCCTCGCAATCAAAATTTTGCTCAGCTGAAGGCGGCGGAAATGCTTTTTGGTCGGCATAAGCCACGCGGATAGCCTCATACTTTGTCAACTCATTGGGATTAATTTTGTGGATAACAAGGTCTTTACGTTGGTTGGCATTATTGCCCAAATCAGCGATGTAGAGATGCCCTTTGGTATCCTGTGCCAAATCTTCCCAGTCGACATTCTTAAATTGAGGCAATTTTAATACTGTTTTTACCCGCCCTTCGTCGTTTACTTCGTAAAGTTCGGCGGGATTATCCCCGTCATTGTGGGTCCAAAAAGTCCGCGCTTCTCGGCCCAATGCTAAGCCCGAAGTTTCTCGAAGGTCGGGAGGGAGTTGGCCGATTTTCACCATTTCATAGACGCTTTTTCCATTGACAAATCCAACATTTTTTTTCTCATTATGACAGTCACACAAAGCCACTCGCAGCGTAAAAGCCCACCAAATCAGTTTATGCATAATAAAATTGCGATTTTTTGGTTGTTTCGTCTGGTTTATTCCTAAATTTTCGTGCCATTTGGCTTTCACTCTTTCTTAAACATGCAAAAGTCGTTTCCGTTTTCCGTTCGCCTCGCTGGGTGGTTGCTCTCGGGCGTTATCATTGTCTACATTCTTTACGTACTCCGCGAAACTTTGGTTCCCCTTACGTTCTCGGTTCTTTTTGCGGTGTTGTTGTACCCTATTTGCGCCTTACTGGAACGCTGGCGTATTCCGCGCATTGCGGCGATTTCCTTTAGTTTAATCTTGTTCTTTGCAGTTTTGGTCGGATTAATATACGTTGCTTCCGTTCAAATCATCAGTTTTGGAGAAGAATTACCGCGATTGGAGAAAAAAGCCAATTATTGGATTGACCAAGGGCAAGACTTCTTGTCCGACAACTTTGGTATGAGCCGTCGAAAGCAACTCACCGAAGGCCGCAAGTATCTCACCGAAGCCCTCAAAAACAGCGCCTCTATTCTCACGGGTGCCGTGGCTACCACCACTGGCACGCTTGCATCGGCGGCCTTGGTACCCTTGTTTGTCTTCTTTTTCCTGTTGTACCGTGATTTTTTCCGACGATTTTTCTATAAAGCCTTCAACGGTCGCCACAAACGCCGCGTCGACCAAGCCATTCGGCGAATTTATGAGGTTGTACAGGGCTATTTGGTTGGCTTAGTTTCAGTGATTTTGATTGTGGGCGTCATGAACTCAGCAGGTCTACTACTGCTGGGCGTACCGCACGCAATCTTCTTCGGTTTTTTTGCCTCCTGCTTATTACTGATTCCTTATATTGGGTTAATGATTGGCTCGTTGCTCCCCGCGCTGATGGCGTTGGTAGCGCTCGATTCGCCGATGTATGCGTTGGGCGTTTTAGGCGTTTTTGGAGTAATCCAGATTTTAGAAGGCAATTTTATAACGCCTTACATTGTAGGCTCCAAGGTGAGTGTCAACCCCTTAGCGGCCATGATTGTATTGATTTTAGGCGGGCAATTATGGGGTGTCTCTGGCTTGATATTGGCCCTGCCGATGACGGCTATTTTGAAAGTAATATTTGATTCAGTCGATGCCCTCAAACCTTTCGGGTATTTGCTCGGAGAAGCTGAAGATGGAAAACCCGTCAAGCTCCCCATTCCACCTTCGATGCTTGAGGAATAAGTAGAAAGTAAGAGTTTATCATCATTCAAAATTCGTTCTTCAACAATGAAACTGTTTTCGTTTGCCTTTTTTGTCTTGTCCATTGCCCTTACTTTTTCATTTCGAAAAACACCCCCTTTGACGGATATCACCTCTTTTGTCCCTAAAGAAAATCTTTCGGAATACGGATTTTTTCAAGGCAAAATCGCGAACCAACTTCCCGCAGAAGGGGTTGTTCCCTACCAGCTCAATACACCGCTGTTTTCTGATTATGCCGAAAAACTACGATTCGTAAAACTTCCTGCGGGCACAACTGTGGCTTATAATCCAGAGCGTGTACTTGACTTTCCCGTCGGAACCACCATTATCAAGACCTTTTATTATCCCAACGATTTTCGCAATCCCGCCGCCGGACGGCGCATCATGGAAACCCGCTTGTTAGTTCACGAAGAATCGGGCTGGAAAGCACTGGAATACGTTTGGAATGACGACCAAACCGATGCTTACCTCGAAGTAGCCGGAGAAACCAAAGAAGTGAGCTGGATTCATAGCGATGGCACAAAACGCACGATTCAGTACGCCATGCCCAACCTCAATCAATGCAAAGGTTGCCATAATCAAAATGAAAAAATGCAACCCATCGGGCCATCAGCAAGGCAATTGAATGGCGATTTTGAATACCCCGAAAAAGAAAACCAGTTGGCCCATTGGCAAAAAGCAGGGATTTTGACAGGACTTCCCGCCCTGGCCCAAGTGCCCAGAGCACCCGTCTGGAATGAGCCCGCCAGCGGCTCCTTAGAGGCGCGCGCCAGAGCGTGGCTAGACATAAACTGTGCCCACTGCCACCGCCACGAAGGCCCCGCCAAAACCTCTGGGCTAATGTTAAATTACAACGAAACCGATCTAACAAAATTGGGCATAATGAAAGCGCCCGTAGCCGCAGGCAGAGGCTCCGGCGGACGGCAATACAGCATCGTACCCGGCCAACCCGAAAAATCCATTTTACTGTACCGCATGGAATCCACCGACCCTGGCGAAATGATGCCCGAACTAGGCCGCAAAACCACCCACACCGAAGGCGTAGCGCTGGTGCGAGAGTGGATTAGGTCTTTGAAGTGAGTCGTCTCCGCCTCAAAACCGCACCCGAAACACCGTCTTTCCTTCTTGCTCGGTGTAGAGGGAAAGCCCGAAACCGTGGTTGACCAAAATCTCCCGAATGAGCGTAAGACCGACCCCCTGCCCATTGCGTTTGGTGGAGAAAAAAGGGCTAAACAACTGCTCTTCAATACCTTTCGGGATACCTTTCCCAGTATCTATAACCAGCAGTTGAGGCGGCTGATGAGTTGTTTCAAACGTAATGGTCCCGTCATTTTCAATGGACTCAATAGCATTTTTGACAACATTGATGAGGACTTGTTCCATCTGTGATACGTCGGCGGCAATTATCACATCATTGTCACTGAAATTAAATTCAAAACGAATCTGTTGGCGTTTGGCCACCGACGACATCAGGCTCGCCGTTTTCATTACTAAAGCGCTGATGTTCAGCGGCTCTTTGTGCGGAATGGGCAAGCGAACCACGTCGGCAAAACGTCGCATAAATTGGTTGAGGTTTTCGTTGCGGTCGCGGGCTACTTGCAGGGCTTGGGTTACGTCGGGTTGGTTTTGTTCCAACGAAAGGGTCGTATCCAAAATCGAATTTACGGCTCCGACCGAGTTATTAACTTCGTGCGCCATCATCCGAATCACTTTGCCGTACGCGTTCTTTTCGGCAGCCAGAATTTCGGTCGTCAGTTCTTCGAGCATGATAAAATAACGTGGAAAACCCCGATCCATAAAATGCGCCTTTTGGCATTTATAAGTCTCTAACCCGTTGAAATTTATCGTCCGTGACTCCCCCGTTTTTAAGTGACTCAAGGCCTGCAAAACAGGATGCTGAATCGACGACAGCGCGCGGTGCAGCACGGCGTGGGCCTGAATGCCCAGCATGGCCTGCGCTTTAGGATTGATGGCGGTGATATTTTCGTCAAAATCCATCATCAAAATGCCCGTGGGTGAAGTATGAATCAGTTTCTCAAGAAAAAAATGCTGCTCTTCCTGCCGGGTGCGCTCGGTGCGCAACTGGTCAATCATCTGATTGTAAATTTCAATGAGCCGGTCCATTTCGTACTTACCCGTTTTCAGAAATTTAACGTTAAAATCACGGTCTTTGATAGCTTCTACGCCCGTCATGAGCAGATTGAGCGGCTGAATCATTTCGTTGTACAATTGCCAAGCGATAAACAGCGAAAGCAGAATAAACACCTCAGAAGCAATGAAAAAAAGTGGTTCTTTTTTGAATATATACAACGACAATCCTACCGCCACCAAGTGAATAATGACGATGAAAGAAATAAATTTGGTGCTTAGTTTCATATATTTAGCCATGCGTTACAACACAAAACCCAATGGATTTAGAACAACATTATCATCAATTATGGACGCGTTCGGTTCAGCAGTTTGAGTCAGGGCACTTTGAATATGACACCATGATTGACGCGCCCGTGGATTCACGCCGGGGCATTACCCTACTAGCGCGACCGCCGCTAACGGTCAGAACGGCCATTGAAGCTATGCTCAGTGACCTCAAAGCCTCAGAACCTGAGCAATATTACTATCCAATCACGGATATTCATCTGACCGTTTTGTCAATTATTTCTTGTTACGAAAATTTTAGCCTTTCCCTCATTGATACGGCCCAGTACGCGGCAGTGGTTCAAGAAGTGATATACGCCCAAAAATCGATCAGAATACACTTTAGGGGCATTACGGCTTCGCCGAGTTGTTTACTTATCCAAGGTTTTCCGTTGGGCAATGCATTGAAAAAAATACGCAATGGCCTACGTCAACGCTTTCAGAACTCCGGACTGCAACATTCCATCGATCAACGCTACGCCATTCAAACGGCCCACTCAACGGTGGTTCGTTTCAGAAAACCCTTTATGAATCCTGAGGCGTTTCTCCAAAAAGTAAAAACCTATCGAGAAGTAGATTTCGGGACGTGCGATGTCAAAGAATTAGAACTCGTGTTTAATGATTGGTATCAAAAAACGGGGACTACGGGCGTGCTTGCGAAGTATCCTTTAAAATAACAGAATGAGCTATTCCTCATCAAACGGAATGCTGTACTTTTCCAACCGCCGGTACAACGCCGAGCGTGTCAGGCCCAGGGCTTTGGCTACGCGGGCCACTTTGCCCCGGTGAAATTCCATCGCGCGCCGAATCATCTGGATTTCCATTTCTTCGAGCGTCATGCTACCTACGTCAGGAAGGGGGGATTTGGTAGATATGAGGTCGGAGGGTAGAGATTGGGGCTGATAATTTTGCTCAAAATCGGCCACTTCTAGTATGTCATTGTTGCTGACCAAAATCGTCCGTTCGACTAGGTTTTTGAGTTGGCGAATATTGCCCGGCAAGTTGAGTTGTTTGAGCCATTTCAGGGCGTCGCGGCTTACTTCTAAATGCGGGCGGCTGTAGATACTACGTAGGTTATTGACAAAAAAATCCACCAACAACGGAATGTCATCAGGACGCTGGCGCAAAGATGGCAACTGAATCGTAATGAGGTTGATGCGGTACAGCAAGTCCTCCCGAAAAGTACCTTTAGCCACCATTTCTTCCAGATTCCGATTGGTAGCGCACACCACGCGCACGTCCAGCGTTTTGGTCTTGCTACTGCCCAATATTTCGAAGGTTCGGTCCTGCAAAACCCGCAGCAATTTCACCTGACTGCTCAAATCCAATTCGCCGATTTCATCCAAAAAAATGGTACCGCGATTGGCCAATTCAAAGCGGCCCGTGCGGTCGTAGCGCGCGTCGGTAAACGCCCCGCGAATGTGCCCAAACATTTCAGACTCAAACAAAGTGGTTGCAATTCCGCCCAAATTCACTTTGACAAACGGGCGCTTGGCGCGTTGGCTATTTTGGTGAATAGCTTCAGCAATCAGCTCTTTTCCCGTACCGCTTTCGCCCATGATTAGTACAGAAGCATCGGTCGGGGCTATCCGACCGATGGTGCCCAATATTTGTAATAGGGATTCCGATTGCCCGATGATTTGCCCAAAATCATACTGCCGGTCCAATTGACGGCGACTTATCGACTGATTGGCCGCTTTTAGTCCCGAATCTTTCTCTTTATATCCTGGGTCATTTGCCTCACGCAATGCCAACGCAGTCCAGACCGACTGCATCAAATGTGTATTTTGCCAAGGTTTACTGATAAAATCAGCCGCCCCGATTTTCATGCCTTTGACGGCCAAATCAATCGTGGCCCAACCCGTTATGAGAATCACGGGTACGTGTGCATCTTGTTGCCTGATTTGGGCGAGCAGATTCAAGCCGTCATCCCCCGAAGTGTCGTTAGAAAAATTCATATCGAGCAACACCAACTCAATTACATTCTCAATCAAATGAGTGAGGGCTTCTTCGGGCGTTTCGGCAGTTACAACGTCGAACTTCTCTTTGCGCATCAACAGCGAAAGAGAAGTTCGAACGGCAATATCATCATCAACGATTAAAATCATACTTATTCTTCGTGCAAAACAATCGCTGGCTGCATTACAGAAGCCTGACGACTAGGATAAAAAGCGCAAATGCTGACCAACACATACACCGAAATGACGGCCATTAAAATTCCCAACAAATATACCCCTGCCTCTACATCAAACACATTGAGCAAAGGAAATTGAACCGCAAAAAAGACGCCTAAAATAAGCCCAAAAGTAGCAATAACGGCAGTTTCGCCAATAAAATGCCACAAAATAGCACCCTGCGTAGCTCCCATAGCGCGGCGTACACCGATTTCTTGCTTACGACGGCTGATGGTTTGAAATAACACTCCAAATAGCCCCAACGCAACGTTGAAAACCAAGAAACTGCACACAATCAATAATATCAGGACAGGCACCAGTACGAGATTGTTGCGGTTGGATTTCATATTGTCCATCTGCTGAATTTCGATAGACCAATCTTTGCCTAGGCGCGCCACTTCTTTCGAGATTTGTGCTTCCAATTCCGCGCCGCTACCTTCTTGAACCTTCATCACCATCGTATCATCCCAAATATCAGAGGGCTGAAAAATACAGTTGGAAAGCTTCTGAAAGTCATCTTTGTGTTTAAAATAATCCACCACACCGACTACTTTCATTTTCGGGTCGTTTGAGTTGGCCCCGTCACCGTTGCCCAACGTTTTACCTATCGCGCTTTCATTGCCAAACAGTTCCTCCTTCAAGTGACGTGTAATGACAATGGGACGATAATTGCCCGCTTTATCTGTCTCATTAAACCAACGCCCTTCGGAAACCTTCATGTTCATTACCTTCGGAAAATCAGGCTCAACTCTCATGACTTCACTCATCGTGGTCTTTTTGTTGTAATCCACATTATTGTTCATAGAACTAAAGGTAAACGGGGCGTTAGTACTTGTAAAAGCAAAGCTATGCACCGCCCGATAGCGCGTCAATTGCTGCCGAACCAACTCTTTGTATTCGGCTTTGATGGTGTCGTTGGGGGCATTAAAGTCGAAAAAAGCAACCCAAACATTGTCCGTTTCGAGGCCAGAAGGCCGGGCGTAGTTTTGGTAGTTATAGATACCGAGCGTCCAGACCGCAAACAAAATAAGAAAGGAAAAGAATATTTCGAACATCATCAAGAAGTTCATCTTTTTCCGTTTCCAGATGAGTTTAAATAAGTGTTTTAACATGGCTTTTTAATTTTTAAGGGCTTCTACAACTTGTAATTTTGACATCCGCCAGGCAGGGTAAACCCCCGATAAAAGCCCAAACAGCAAGCTGACAAAAATCGCAATGGAGAAAACTTTCCAGTTGAAACTCAAATCAATGTAGGCGATTAAATTGCTGTTGTTTAGATAGTAAATAACTCCCAGCGACAGAAAAACCGCAATCACTCCGCCAATGAGCGTCAGAACAATATTCTCAATCACAAACTGCATCGCTAGGGTTTTGGACGAGGCCCCGAAAGCCTTCCGAATACCAATTTCGGAAGCCCGCTCCATAATACGGCTCATGTTGATATTGACCAAGTTGATGGCGGGCAACGACATGAATAACAAGGCGATTCCTAACACAATGGTAAAAAAATACCCCACACCGTCGTCTTCACCATCGCCCTTAAACTGACGGGTAAAACTGGTAATGTAAGAATCGGCAGAAACAAACAGTTTATCGGGCTTAAACCACTTATCACCCTTGTCGGTCAATTTGATTTTTGAAGCTACAACGTTGAATTCGGTCTGTATTTTAGGAATATCCGACAGATTATTGGGCAAGATTATCGCTGCAAAGTTGCCCCGCAAATCCACCTTTTTTAAATCAGCTTTGGAGGTATTGTACGGAAAATACAAATCCGATGAAACGTGAATCCGGGTAATGGGACAACCACGTACTACCCCTATAATACGGTAATTGACGTTGTCGATTTCAATCATTTTTCCCACCGCGGGCTGACCTTTTCCCACGTATTCGTCGCGGACGTAATCATTGATGACCACCACGTAATCGTTGTTGGCGATGTTTTGTTCGGTATAATTTTTCCCTTCCAAAAAATCAAAGGAAGTAACATCCCAAAAATTACTGTCGGTATACCGATACCGGACATTCAGCTTGTGATTATTGAGGTAAATATTGATGGTACTTGGCATCGAAACCGCGGCAATCTTAGCGGGTGTTTTGAGCGACCTAACGTAAGTATTGATAAACGAAAAGCTGATAGGCCCTGAGCTTTGGCCATCATTTTTGGTATCTTTCTGCTTTATATTCCAGATGTACAAAGAGCGGTCGCGGTTGATTTCGGGGTAGCCCGCCGCAATCAAGTGGTCAATAAAGGCCGTAGCCACCACCAAAATAGTGAGCGTTAGACTAATGCCGAATAAGCTAATAAACGTGAAAAACTTTCGACGTTGCAGCACGGCAAGGGTGATTTTGAGGTAGTTGAGCAGCATGATTAGGAAACTTGTGAACCGTCAAACAATCTGATTAAGCGATGCGTACGTTTTGCCATATTTTCATCGTGGGTTACCATGATGATGGTAGCTTTGTCACGTTGATTGAGCGTAGTCAAGATATCCATGATTTCGTTGCCCATGTTGCTGTCCAAATTTCCCGTGGGCTCATCGGCCAAAATAATCTGGGGCTGCCCCACAATGGCGCGCGCAATGGCCACCCGCTGTTTTTGTCCCCCCGAAAGTTGATTGGGATAATGCTTCATCCGGTTGCTGAGTCCTACTTTTTCCAGCGCTTCGCTCGCCAAGCGTCGGCGCTCGCTGCTCGAAACTTTGCGGTACAAAAGTGGCAACTCTACGTTATCCAATACTGGTAAATCATTAATCAGGTGAAAACTCTGAAAAATAAAGCCCAACGTTTGATTTCGAAAATGCGCCAACTGGCTGTCGGGCAAGCCATTAGTGTATTTTCCGCCAATTTCTACTTTACCTTTAGACGGCTCATCCAACAATCCGATGATATTGAGCAACGTACTTTTGCCGCAACCCGAAGGGCCCATAATGGAAACAAATTCTCCTTTTTCAACGCTCAAATTGATGTTGTTGAGCGCAACTGTTTCTACCGTGGCTGTCCGATAGACTTTTTCGATGTTCTTTAAATGTATCATGGTTTATTTCAATTTGCTTTCTGTTTCAAAATCATACAATGTCAATTGCCGCAGCTTGTAGTAAGCCCCCCAATAATCGCGTAGGGCATAAATATAATCGCGTTTGGCTTGGTCTTTTTCGGTAAACGAAATACTTAAATCGGTGATGCTCAGATTACCCAACACGTACCTATCTTGCGCAATTCGGTATTTTTCAGACGCAATGCTATCGGCCTGAACGGTGAGTGAAAGTTGGTCGCGGAGCATTTCAAACAGCGTGACTTGCGTATAAATTTCCTGTTGAAAATTCTGTTTATTTTGCTCTACAGTGTATTGAGTCAGTTGGCGCTGGGCTTCTGCGGTTTTGGTCCGAGATTTAGAACGCCCCCAGTCCAAAATCGGAATGTCCAATTGTAATTCTACCGTTTGCTGGTCTTGGGGTTTACGATACAATTCGGGTACCGTAATGCCCCGATTTGAAAAACCCAAGGTAGCGGTGAGGGTGGCGTTGAGTCCATTATCGCCTTTGGCTTTTGCCACCGCACGTTCAGCTTCTAGTGTTCTTCGACCAAACGCAATCGCATCTGAACGGTTAGCAAACGCTTGCTCAATGGCCCTTTCGGATGAAAGCGTCAATGAGGCCGGCTGGGCAGGTGTTTGTAGCTCTATTTTCCCTTCTGCCTGTAGTCCTATGTACGCTTTCAAGTTCAACGAAGCCACTTCTAAATCACGTTTTGAGACCCCCACCGCCTTTCTCGCTTTGAGCAATTCGAGTTGTAATTGCAGTATTTCGTTGCGCGTGTTCTTGCCTAATTCATACTTTTCATTGGCTACTTTGAGAATATTTTGGGTATTAGTCAAATTGGTTTCGGCAATCTGCAAATTGACCTGTGCCAACAGCAAATCAAAGAACAATCCACTGGCCCGCAACGCAATTTGCTCCAGCGATTCGATGTAAGTTTGCTGACTTTCGTTGAATTTTAGCGGTTCAATTTTCTTATCCCATTTGAATGCATTGAAACGCAACAACGGCTGCAAATACCCAACGGCGAAGGGAGTGCCATTGTAAAGGGTGTTTTTTCGGTCAAAATCATCAAATCGCTGCAATTGCGAGGTGGCATAAATGCTTCCACCCGTGGCGGCAATGCTTTGGCTCAGCGAAAGATTCAACGAAGAGTTATTGTTGCGAATGGGCTGAAACTGAATCGTGCCGTCGGGCTGACGTACTTCAATAAATGAACGACTAAACGCAGGCAAATTGCCACTTAACGTCAATTGCGGCTTGTAGTTTGACAAAAAAGTACGGTATTCCCAGTACTTTGTTTCTTTGGTAGTCGATGCTTGGCGTGCCGAAATAGACTGATTTTTGGCCATTTCTACCACTTCTGAAAGCGTAAGTTGGGTCGTTTGGCCATGTACCGATATTGACAAAAAGAGGCAAAAAGCACAAAAGCGTAGGGGCAGGGCTTGCCTCTGCCATGTTTGCGGCTTCCCTATTTGCCACTGTATTACTTGCCACTGACCGAACTGAAAAACTACATTTTTCATGAATGTCGGGCAATTTTTAAGGCTGAATTTGTATAAATTGATTTTATTCATGGCTGTAAATATTCTAAATCATTTCACTGTAAATTTTCGGATTCCCTGGGCAGTACGTACAGAGGCAATTCGGGTAAAGGCAAGCCCTGCCCCTACTTTATTTTACCTCCAACTCCTTGACATTCTTATACTTGCTCATATCGGAAATGATTACGCGTTCGCCAGCGCGAATGCCCTCTTTGACTTCCACAAAGTCGAAATTAGCCAACCCAATTTTTACGGTTCTGCGTTCGGCTTTCCCGTCAGGACGAAGGACAAAAACATCTTGCACAGGCGTACCCGTAAAGCCTGCGCCGTTGGCCACTCTTACCACTTGATTATGAGCATCTGTCACGGGATATACTTCCACTTTCATCTTTGGCCGAAGCAGTTTGTTGGCTTTATCATCAAGTTGCACGTCAAAATTGACGATATTGTTTTGAACCGAAGGCAGGATATTTGTCAGTGTACCGCGCAATTGCGTATCGTTGATGCGAACCACCACAGGCATTCCTACCCGGATAAGCTCAGCATAATTATCAGATATAGAGCCCATTACCTTAAACCCGCCCAAATCTGCCAACCGAGCCAGCACTTCACCTTCTGCGACCTTTGAACCGATATTTTTGTTGACGTAAGTAAGCACCCCAGCGCGATTGGCAATAATATTGGCTTGCTGGAGTTTGCGTTGGAGTTCTTGAAGGTCTTTTTCTTTGATTTGCGCTCCAATTTCAGACTCGCGAATGTCGGCCCGCATCGTTTGTTGTTTAATGCGAATATCGTTTTCAAGTTGTCTCTTTTCAAGTTGGGCAATACGAAGATTCTGCTCAGCTTGGTCGATACTTTCACGCGTGCCACCACCTGCTTTAAACAATCTCCTAGCATTTTCAATATCGGCACGTAGACTACTGATTTTTAGAACCTTAATAGAATCGTTTATTTTTAAATCATAAAAACTCTTCTCCAGCTCCCAACGTAGTTTGACAATGCCATTGCGTTTGAGTTCAAGCTCGTCTTTCATTTTTTCAAAATTCAACTGCGTAAACTCCTTCTCCAACTCCAGAATCTTATCGCCATTTTTGACTGAAGCTCCCGCATCAAGGTAAACTTGTTGAATAACCGCCGTAATTGGACTAGTGATCACGGCTTCAAAATCAGGTTGAATCTCCCCTGATGAAGTAAGCGTATTTTCAACATTTCCGATTTCGGCGGTTGCGAATCGAAGGTCAATTTTGTTTACGGAATTGCTCAAGGAGGTGCGTAAGCCCCACACTGCCCCAGCGACAACAAGGGCCAATACGCCAATCCAAAGCCAACGGCGGCGGGATTGTTCTTTTTGGTTTTCTTCAGGTATATCTCTGTCCATTTTTGAAAATAAATTGGCTGTATATATAAAATGACATCCAAAGGCGTGCCACCAATCAACCAATTGACTATCAAATATTTAAAGTACTTATAAAAAACAAAAAGTGTTCGGTATCGAACACTTTGTCTGAAATTGGGAAGGGGTAAAACAGACTGTTTTATTCATTTTTTAATTTTTCCAGTTCTTCGGCCGGGAGTCCTGTTAAGCGAATAATAATATCCATGGGAATATTTTCGGCAATAGCTTTACGAGCTATCTCAATCTTGCCTTCAATCTTACCTTCAATTAATCCTTCTTTCTTCCCTTCAATAAGCCCTATCATTCGACCTTCCGTTTTTCCCTTTAACTCTCCCCTTAACTCACCCTCTGCAATGGCCGTATCAATGACATTTTTCAAATCTCTGTAATATTTAAGGCTGGCTTCATAGCTATCCCGTTCGTCAGGAGTGAATTTTGCGATTTCGGCCGCCTCAAACAAGCGAGTAAAAATCTTCTCCTGCAATGCTTTAGGACGATTATCTAAATAAGGGAGATGTTTCAAAACATACAGCCATTTGTCATAAGTAGTTTCCAGTTCTTCCTCTGTTTTTGTAAAATGAGGCATTTCCAGATAAATAAAAGTTAATTTATCATAGAATACTCGACAGTTTTGGTCCTTCAATTGCACTTCATGGCGTACTTCTTTTTCGTTGCTATCTTCCGTAAATACAAAATCCAGAATACCGACGGTATATATTTCCGACAATTTAAAATCCCAATCACCCCGCTTTGCCTGTTCCTGTATGGGAAAAGAAGAATAAAAAATGCTGCGGTCTTTAAAGTAGTTTTGCTTGGCCTTTTGCATTTCTACAATGAAACGTTCGCCGTTTGTGCCTACACAATACAAATCAAAAATGGCCTTTCGATCAATTTCTGTATTCCCGATTTGTTCATTCTTGGCATAGGACAATTCCGCAACTTTATGACGGTTGGGCAGCACTACCTGGTTTAAAAAATCAATCAATAAGTCTTTGTTGAGCTCTGTGCCAAACAATTTTTTAAAGCCAAAATCCGTAAATGGATTAACATACTTCTCTTTAATACTCACGTAGTTATGTAGTTTTGAAACAAATTTACGATTTTTAAGTAAATGCCACTTTTAAAATTCTTAGTAAATAACAATCCTCCAAACATGCCTATATTTACTCAATAGGTAATTCCTTCACAGTTTCGTCGTCACCGAAAGGCCGTTCGTCGATAAGAGGACGGTGAAATGTTTGTAAAACCTAACTTTTATATTCAATTTTATGTTATATACCAAAATTTAACCTTTTCAAAACATGGCATTATTTAACCTGAAAATCAACGGAAAAACGTACAAAGCCGATGTTGATGCCAATACGCCTCTGCTCTGGGTATTGCGCGACCACCTCGATTTAGTGGGTACCAAATACGGCTGCGGAATGGCGATGTGCGGCGCCTGTACCGTACACGTAAACGGCGAAGCTACCCGCTCATGCGTAGTGCCTGTATCCAATGTATCTAATGCAACAATAACGACAGTAGAGGGGTTATCCGAAACCGGAACTCACCCAGTACAAGAAGCATGGGATGAAGTGGATGTGCCGCAGTGCGGTTACTGTCAGGCAGGTCAAATGATGACGGCGTCAGCGTTACTCGCTAAAAATGCCAATCCTTCCGACAAAGAAATTGAGGAAGCAATGGTGGGTAATATCTGCCGTTGTGGCACTTACCATCGGATTCACGATGCGGTAAAGCTGGCCGCAGCCAAAATGAAAAAATAATCCCTTTCCTGAACCATTCTAACCACGGACGGGCCCGTCCGTACCACATAGCATGAGCACTAATCAATCCAGAAGAGATTTCTTCAAAACATCTGCCACCGCGGCTGGTGGCTTAGTACTCGGATTTGGCTGGTTTTCGTCGGAGGCTTTTGAGCCTGGCGTATTGACCAAAGCCGCCGCCGATACCATCGACTTCAACGCTTATCTGGCCATCGCGCCTTCGGGTATCATTACCATATATTCACCCAATCCAGAAATCGGGCAAGGCATCAAAACGGCTTTCCCAATCATTGTGGCCGAAGAATTGGACGCTGATTGGAGCAAAGTAAAGGTAGAGCAGTCGCCGTTGGATACCAAAAAGTTTGAACGCCAACTCACTGGAGGAAGCGGCGCTATCCGCCACTCATGGGAACGCCTACGCAAAGCAGGAGCCACTGCCCGCGCCATGTTGATGGAAGCCGCTGCCAAAAAATGGAGCGTACCCGTCAGCGAGTGTAGCACCAGCAAAGGCTTCGTGGTGCACAGCTCTGGCAAAAAACTAAGCTACGGCGAACTGGCAACGGATGCCGCTCAAATTACACCTCCAACAACGGTAAAACTCAAAGACAAAAGTAATTTCACCTTGATTGGAACTTCCGTAAAAGGGGTTGATAGTAAAGCCATTTTGACGGGAAAAAACCTGTTTGGCATTGACTACAAGCGCGAAGGTATGCTCAACGCCATGATTCAACGCCCGCCAGCTTTTGGTCTCAAACTCAAATCTTTTGACGCGACCGAGGCCAAGAAAATGCCAGGTATCACAGATGTAGTTTCCTTTGGCAATAAAGTAGCCATCGTCGGAAAGACCACTTGGGAAGTAATGCAGGCCCGTAAAGCCGTAAAAATTGAGTGGGAAAAAGAAAAAGACCTCGAAAGCTCCGCCGACCACGACCGCATTTTTAAAGAAATGCTCAACAGCACCACCGCGACCGTTCACCGTAAAGATGGCGACGTGGAAGCAGCTTTCAAAAATGCCTACAAGGTTATTGAAGCCGAATACCAGTGTCCATTCCTGCCCCATAGCCCTATGGAGCCGATGAACTTTTTCGCACATTTCAAAGGTGATAGCATTGAGATGGCTGGACCTAGCCAGACGCCCCAAAATGCGCAAAACCAAATTGCGAAAATGTTCAACATGGCTCCCGAAAAAGTCAGCATAGAACTAACCCGTATGGGCGGAGGATTTGGACGACGCCTCAATACCGACTACGCCGTGGAAGCCGCCGAGTTGTCGAGCATCATCAAGGCACCCGTAAAAGTAACTTGGTCACGCGAGGATGACACTAAGGGGGGAATTTACCGTCCCGCTGTGCGCTATCGCTTCAAAGCTTCCATCGACAAAGCGGGCAATATCACTGGCTATATGCTCCACGGTGCTGGAATGAACGCTGGAAACGCCACTCGCCCCGACAACTTCCCTGTAGGTGCCATTGAAAATACATTGATTCAGTCTAACGACCACAAATCCCCCATAACTACTGGCCCTTGGCGGGCACCGATTACCAACTTTTTGGCCTATGCCGAGCAGGCGTTTTTGGATGAAGTAGCCATGGCAGGCGGCAAAGACCCCATTCAGTTGCGGATGGAGCTGTTGGAAAAAGCACAAAAAAGCCCCATCGGAAAACTCACTTACGAGCCCGAACGTTTCCGCGAGGTAATTAAGCTAGCGGCTGAGAAAGCAGGTTGGGGCAAGAAGAAAAAAGGCGTTTACCAAGGCTTCAGCGTGTATTTCTCACACGCTTCCTACGTTGCCCAAATTGCCGAAATGGCCAATGTAAAGGGAAAACCCGTTTTGAAAAAAGTATACGCGGCTGTTGATTGCGGCATCGTCATCAACGAAAGCAGCGCCCAAAACCAAGTCTACGGCGCTATCGTAGATGGGCTTGGTCATGCCATGTACGGAAACCTTACTTTCAAAGATGGCGCACCACAGCAAGATAATTTTAACAAGTACCGCCTCATCAGATACAACGAAGTTCCTGATATTGAGGTACATTTTGTTAAAAATGGCATCGACCCTACAGGTCTTGGAGAACCAGCATTGCCTCCAACGGGCGGAGCCATTGCCAACGCTATTTTCAAAACAACAGGCAAACGACTCTACAATCAGCCTTTTGCTGAACAAGGAGCCACATTGGGTTAATAGGCCGCAAAGGAAGACTATTGTCAAACCAACTTTTCCGTCTATTTTTGTGACGCCAATACGGTAACGTCGGCAAGGGGTTTAAAACCTTGCCGACGTTTTGAAATTCACTACTCAATACACATAAATACATGGCTTCACAGTACGATTTGATAATTATTGGCAGCGGGCCCGGTGGCTACGTGGCCGCTATCCGCGCTTCCCAATTGGGATTAAAAACCGCTATTGTAGAAAAAGAAAGCCTCGGAGGTATTTGCCTTAATTGGGGCTGTATCCCTACCAAAGCCTTATTGAAAAGCGCTCAGGTATTTCAATACATCAACCACGCCAAAGATTACGGTATTACAGTTGGCAATGCTGAAGCCGATTTTGGCGCGGTTATTAAGCGTAGCCGCGACGTAGCCAACGGCATGAGTAAAGGCGTGAACTTCCTGATGAAGAAAAACAAAATCGACATCATCGAAGGCGCAGGCCGAGTAAAACCCGGCAAAAAAGTAGAAGTTGAAAAAGACGGTAAGAAAACCGAATACACGGCCACGAGCATTATCATTGCCACGGGAGGCCGCGCCCGTCAGCTCCCCAATGTACCCATCGACGGTCAGAAAGTAATCGAGTACCGCAAAGCCATGTCGTTGGAAAAACAACCTAAGTCATTGCTCGTCATTGGCTCTGGAGCCATTGGCGTTGAGTTTGCGTATGTGTATGCTAGCATGGGCACCAAAGTAACGATTGTGGAGTTTATGCCAAATGTAGTTCCTGTTGAAGACGAGGACATCTCGAAAGAGTTGGCAAAACAATACAAGAAAATGGGTATCGAAATCCACCTTAATTCAAGCGTGGAAAAAGTAGATACAAGCGGTGCTGGTTGTGTGTCGACGGTAAAAACCCCTTCTGGTGAAATCAAAATCGAAACCGATATTGTGCTTTCAGCCGCTGGGGTGGTAGCCAACATCGAAAACATCGGTCTGGAAGAAACGGGCATCAAGGTTGAAAAAGGAAAAATTACTACCGATGATTTTTACCAAACCAATGTTCCTGGATATTACGCCATCGGTGATGTGACCAAAGGACAAGCCTTGGCGCACGTAGCCTCGGCCGAAGGAATCATCTGCGTTGAAAAAATCGCGGGTCAGCCACACGTACATCCGCTCAATTATAATAATATCCCGGGCTGTACCTATTGCACCCCCGAGATTGCTTCGGTAGGTTATACCGAAAAGGCCGCAAAAGAAGCCGGATACGAGATCAAAGTGGGTAAATTCCCCTTCTCAGCATCAGGAAAAGCCAAAGCGGCTGGTACGCCTGAAGGTTTTGTCAAAGTGATTTTTGACGCCAAATACGGCGAATGGCTCGGTGCGCACATGATTGGCACCAACGTAACCGAAATGATTGCTGAAGTGGTGGTAGCCCGTAATTTGGAAACCACTGGCCACGAAATCGTGAAGTCGGTTCACCCCCACCCTACCATGTCGGAAGCGATTATGGAAGCGGCCGCCGCCGCTTATGGTGAGGTGATTCACTTGTAGAATTTTCAGTAAAATTGTTACAGGCCCGTATCCGTAAATCACCGATACGGGCCTTTTTTTAAAGCCTCCTGAAAATTCCCAGTTTTACCCAAAGACATCGCTTGCCATACTATTTTCAGGTCTGGCATACATTTTTCATGAAAGCTAAAAAGTTGATTTCTACCGATTCAACCCATTTAATTGCTTTTGGTCACAATAGACAAGCCTTTTATCCGTTTTGGATTGCGTATTTATTTATCAAATGCCATCTTCGCGTCAAATCTTACTCAATGCCATGATTCGCATTCTCAATTATAGTATACTTATCACCGTTTGTTGCCTCTTAGCTTCCTGTTTTTCTGAAGAGAAAAAAGCCACTGTTACTACTGGGCCCGTTTATACCTTGGTTTTTATGGACAAAACCCAGAGTGTCAATGTCAACAAAGCTTTTGTTGCCCAGAAATATCAGCAAATACTAAGTGATTTGATTGAGCAGAATATTCGTCAAAAAGGCGATAAATTGGAAGTATATTTTATTCATGAAAATACCCAAAAAGCACGTGCATTATCACTTACTTGCCGTACCGAAGTAGAAGATATTAGTCACATGAACGCCACCGACCGCGAAGCAGCTCAAACCACCGCCGACCTCACCCTCCAACGCGAACGTATGATATTTCTACGGCAGTTAATGGCCAAGTTAGGTATTCAAAACGTGGGAAATTCTCAGCGACAAACCGATATTTGGGCGAGCTTGCCCGTCATCAACAAAGCTACCGAAACGGGTGCCGAAGTAAAAGTATACTATCTCAGCGATATGATTGAGAGCATGAAAGGCGCCAATCGTCGCGATTTTCATTCAACTCCCCCCCAAGACAATAGTCAAGCTGAAAATTGGGCCAAAACTGATGCCAAAGCCATGCAGCAATATGCACTAAACGCGGCCGAAATCAAGATTGCCTTACCTTTTGAGCCTACAAGTAGCACCAAAGAAAACAACCCTACTGTAACCCATTATTGGAGTACTTTATTGCAAGAACTAGGCGCTGGTACGGTAGAAGAGCTGTAATATACTCAAATCAGTTAAATAGTTTTCGCCATCCCCACAAAAGGAGAACGAGTAAAACGCCAAAAATCACCAGTACGTATTCAAATTTGAGGTAAGAGAAGACCACAATACGCGTACGGTCTACAATCCACATCAGGGAGATGACCGCAAAAATCATCAATACCAACCCGCTTAATTTCTGAAATCCAGGAATGTAATCAAACGAAATGACATTCCGACGAATCAGCCAGAGTGTAAGTAACATGGCAAAAAAGGGCAAAATCTGCGTATAGATGTTAAAATCAAAGATGCTTCGACGTTCAAACAAAAAAAGGTAAACATTTAGCGCCACGGCAAAAATGCCTGGTATACAGGCCAAATAAATCAAGAAAGCGTAGAAGTAATTCCAAGGTGGCAGGTGTCCTTCATTTTTACCTAGCAGATTTGCTAGAAGGGCCATCAGAGGCAATAAGGCGAAGTAGATAAGCACCCAATCGGGGCGTTCACCTACTCGGTCAAAGAATTGTTGAAGAGTCATGATTTAGGAGTCATGAGATAGAAACGAGGAGCGAGTTTCCTTCTCAGAAATCGCTCCTCAATGCTCACTTCTAATTAAAAAATATCCGTAATTCCACCACCCGCATTTTTTTGATCTGGGGTAAGTTTATAGTTGGGGTTAGAGACGCGATTGGGGTCGCTCACTTCAAATTCCCCTCCTTTGATTTGATTAGCAAAAGTTTCGAGGCGAGCATAAGCGCGCTCGTCGTTCGGATTAAAATCTTTGACTATGCTGTCCAAATCACGGATATTGGCTTGTGTATTGGCAATATCACTGGCAATTTGTCCTGAAATCACTTCTAGTGCATAATCCAACTGCCAATCTTGATTTTGTCCGAGCACCTTGCGAGCACGAGTAGTGGCGTTGTTGGCGGCGGCCATCGCCCGTGATTCTGTTTTTAGTAAGTTAATACTTGTGGCAAAATCTTTGAGTTTCTCGTCAAACGCATGACCGTACCCCACTAATTTACGGTCAAGTTTGGCAAACACATTGGCGCGCGAGCCAAAGGTATCGACCAGTCGCCGGTAGGTTTCCGCTTCCGAAACCGACCGGTTACCATCGCCAATAGCGGCATTTAGTTTTCCCTCCAGTTCCACAAAATCGTCGGTTTCACGCGCGGCATCACCGCCTTTTTCGATCATTTTGTCCAGTTTTGCTTTCAGCGCCTTAGCTTCTTCTTGGCAGTAAACAACCTTCTGGCTGGCATCCTTGGCCAATTTTTCTGCCTTTACGGCTTCTTGCTTCATTTGAATTTTACAAGCGTTTATTTCTGCTTTGACAGTTTCAAACTCTCGACGAGAATCTTTCATTTTGCCGAGCTGATCATCCAATTCGGCAAAGGGGTCAATTCTGATGAGAAGCTTATGTAAACTGCGAACAATACGACGGAAGACTTTGAAAATGAGCGGCGAGAGCATAAAACCTAAAAGAACAGCGCCCACAACGACCATCGCTTCAATCATTTTGAAACCCAGCGTAATTACCCCCACCAACAACGAAGTAATCAGCGGCAACAGCACGGTGATAAAGCCATAGCCTACGGCAAGTATCAATACCAGTCCTACCAACCACGCAATGGATTTTTCTCCCTTTTTCCAATTGGCCATATTTTCGGGAAGGACTTTCAATTTATTTTCGCCGCCTTCCAAATGTTTCAGAATCGGCAAATCAGAGAGTTTGGTGAGAGCTTGGTTATTTTCCATGAGCGAAAAAATGGTTTTGATGTGTTCAAAAATAGTTATTTAAGTTTGAAATCTCCGTCGTCGGTATCCTAAACTTACTCAAAGTGAGAAAGTGATGAATGGTTAATGATTGTTAACAATGATTTATTGATTACAAAGATGAAAACGGTAACTTAGGTGCAAGTTAAAGAAATCCTTTCAGTCAAAAGCGAAGCAGTTAGTTAACGGCCTTTAACGCGACAGTAGGTTGAAAATCAAGTTTCTACATGGGTAGGATTGCTTTCGGAGATTTAATACACCAAAGGTATAGCGTTCTCTGAAATCGTTTTAGGGTATTGGTATGAATGGTTGCGTAGCTTTAAGAAGTGTAAATTTTAATTAAGATTGGCGGAATTTCCCAAATTAAAAAAAAACTGAAACAATCTCCCACCCGCCACAGGCGTTAATCCGTCATTACCATGTTTTTATTTCATAATTAACTCTCTCTTACAACCATGAAAAAAATATTTTTTGCGCTGGCTTTTTTGGTGGCATTTCAGGCAACGGCTCAGTTTAATCGCAAATTGATTTTTATCGGTATCAGAGGTGGTGCAAATTTTTCCCGACTAGAGACCCAAGACCTTAGTATAAAGCGTCCGGGCGCATCAACCCTTGATTTTTTCAAAACCAATTCTACCAACAAAACAGGCTACGTAGTGGGTGCTTATGCCCGCATCGGACGGAAATTATTTATTCAGCCAGAGGTTCTTTTGTCTTCTAAAGGGGGTACCTTCGAAATATTCAAGGACGGTAGTACTACACCTGTCAATATAGATGTCAAGTTCAGTCAGATTGACATTCCAGTTTTAATCGGGCTTAAACTCGGCCCTCTGCGGTTTAATGCTGGCCCGATGGCATCACTTAACATCGCACAGGGAAGTCAGCTGGGCGATGCCCTCAAAGTATATACGACTCAAAATGTCAACAAGACCATTGAGCAGGCTACCTTCGGTTTTCAGGCAGGCGTGGGATTGGACATTCGCTCTTTTAATATCGACCTTCGCTACGAAAGTGGCTTATCTAATATTTCCCAACTGAACCTACAAAACAACGCGCAGTTTAACAGCAAAGTCTCTCTTTGGCAATTAACGGCTGGTTTTGTGTTGTTCTAACGCCTAAAATAAACAAGCCGCTCCGATATCGGAGCGGCTGTATGACCAATTAACCCACTAAAATATGATATTTTTGACTAAGCGCACTTAACAATTGGCGTAAGAACTTCACATACCTCACGAATACGACGACGTGAGATGGCTATTTCTCTTCCTCCTCGTAATTTTAGTGAACGCTCATACTCACAAAATTCCTGTAAATACTTCAGATTGATTATCCACGATTTGTGTACCCGCAAAAACACCTGATCGTCCAAAATCGCCGCGTAGCTTTTTAGTGTTTTCGAAACTAAGTATCTTTTGCCATCATTAGTGTATAAAAAAGTATAATTACCGCACCCTTCCATGCACATCAAGTGATCGGTTTGAATTACTACCTGATGATTTCCGTGAGGAATAATAATGCTGTGTATCGCCGAAGAGCTAACCGCCTTAGTAGAAAGATAACTGTTGAATAAAGGTTGAGTATTCATGATCGTGTTGATTTTGTGATTAAGGAGTGTAGGGAAGTTGAATTGACTAAACAAACTTACTACAAAAAAAACCGTCAAAAAAACACGTAGAAATACGCATAACAACACAAATAATTGATAATCAAATATTTACAACTAGGCCTAATGAACTAAATCAGTACTACCACTTGATAAAACACGTAGAAATACGTATAGCAAAAAGCCCCTTACACAATGACATGTAAGGGGCTTTTTGTAAACATAAAAAATTTAAAACTATTCTTTGGGTGCCTGAGAATTAGACAATTTAGCTTTATTAGCTGCTTTGACAATCAGAAAAATCACCCACATTGTTAGTAGGAACTGAATAACTACGTTTAAGAAACCTCCGTAGCGAATTGCTACTTCGGCGGCTTGTGTGGCAGGATCCGCCGCTTTCAGGACTATTTTAAGTGCTGAAAAATCAACCCCACCAATAGCGATACCTAATATTGGATTAATAATATCATCCATGAAGGCTGTAACTACTTTCCCAAAAGCAGCACCAACAAGTACTCCCACCGCTAGGTCAAGAACATTGCCTTGTGCAATAAATGTTTTAAATTCTTTAAGCATAACAGTACAGTTTTTGAGGTTTAAGAAAGAGCTAAAATAGGTATAACACAATTAAATATAACTACCAACTGTATAAAAAACCAAAATTGATTGATTGTGCTAACTGCATTTTCGCAATTTGATCCTGATCATAAATGGCAATTAAGCCCAAGTTTACATTGAAATATTTAGCAAATTTTGCGGTCAACTGTGCATCTAAACGGTTATCAATTGCTTTTAAATCTTTAGCCCCGGCAAATGCCTGATAACGCCATTTAAAATTTACATCTTTGGCAATATCTTTGTCAAAATTCATCACCAATTGCATAATTGCTACTTCATTACGAACTGATTTCCCCCTCTCAACTCCATAGTTAGAAAATTTATATTCAGGAGCTAAAAGGTCAATAGCTTTATACAGGTTCTTATTCCCCAAAATAGTCTGCCGAACCGCCCCAGGAGAAAATTGCATACTAAAAAACTTATTGGGTTTCCACTCAATACCAATGGCCTCCGTTAAGTATGCAGGGGTAAAAAAAGCAGAAATAAACGGCATTCTCTCATTCCCAAAGTCACGTCCGTTAGCAATTTGAGTAAGGAAGTTAAGATTTGCAAAAAAATACCATGCCGAAACTTCGCCTAATTTACGCCCGTATTTAGTATCAAAAAATAGCCGGTCTACACTTTTGCGAAAAGCATCCTCTTTGTTTTTGATAGCACCAAGTTGAAACTGAAAATCATTCACCCAATTATTACGGTCGTGGGTATATTCGCCTTTTGAGTTAAGGTACACACCAAGCGCGATATTATTAAGCCCTCCTCCTTGCCAACCCTCATTAAAAGTTCC